>JALTEL010000018.1 GCA_027073945.1 Caldifarciminota bacterium
GAATCTTTTCTGCCTGTCGGCAGACAGGAATTTCCCTTTTATCTGCTATTGTATGACCTGAAAGGTGAGATCGCGAAGAACCCGCAGAGTTCCGAGGCCCATCTAAAAGTTTTTTTTGGCTTTGCATACCAGCATTTTCTCCTTTAATATCCCCCCTCTATTGCTTTTACCCCATATAGCTTATAAGTATTTTAAAGGACTTTTCAAAATGTAATAGCCGGAATCTTCCACAAATCGCTGAAGCACCCACACATGCCCGGATCCAATAATCAGCAAAATCCGATCATCATTAGATTCAGTGATTCGAGTCAGGTTAACGAAGATTTTGAGGTTCCTTCCATACCAGTATTGAACCCAATCCGCACCAGGGTACTGGCCATTTTCCCCAATTCTAGCAAGCGTGAAATAGATCCGGTGCCCCTCGCGTAGTTTTTTGGGCTGATTAATAAATCGGTAAAGATCTATCAGACTTCCTTCCGCTTGGATTTCTTCCATTCTATCTACATCACTTTGAGACTTGCTGTAGGCTTCTTCGAGCAAAGATTTTTGGTTGTTAGCTTTCGCAAAGGATTCAAAATCAATTGTAGTGAAGTCAACTGGATAGGATTTATTCCAGTCAACTGGGTAAACCTTATGGTGTCCCATCGCCCTCGCCAATCGAAACCCAATCTGTTCAACCTCATTGCGTCCCAGTTGGTAGCTGCCGTTCAAATAGTTCCTATACCTTTCCTTTAATTCAGCATCATCCTCAGGTTCGACCTCGACGGCGATCTTCATCGGCTTAAATTCTTTTAGCCGCTCAACCAGTTGTTCGACTTCGTACTGGCGTTTTGGGGACAGAACATCGTCTGCTTTGAAATTAACCACATCCTTTCCCGGATTCGCCATATGGTAAGTTCCAAGAATCATAAGCGTTGGCTTCGGCATTATTTTTACCCTTGAATAGCACTGACGAACAAAAGGCTTGCCATAACTACAATTACCGAGATGGTCCTTATCTTTCTCTTTCCATACATAGATTACCTCCTTTTGTTTTTATTGTCGTCATCCTGATAAACTAAATGATGCCCCGGTATAGGCCAGTAGCCTATATAGACACCAAGATTGGTAGCACCTCAGCTTCATAGTGCAGTCAGCGCCATTTCGCCTACCGTTTCCCCCATTGCTCCTTAGAAACTTCTTCCAAAGCCATACCTATCGTCTTTCTTAATTCATCCCGAGGAGCTGCATATCCCCAGAATTTAAAATTCCCGTTAATGAACAGGGCTTGTGAGGTCTGGTGCTTTTCAAGAATGTTCTTGTTACCGCAATTAAATTCATTGAGAATCACTTTGTCTCCATATTCAGCGCACACCTCTCTTACGCGGTGAATCTCTACTATGGATGTCATACAAATTGGATTCCAAAAGGCATCGACAATCACCTTCCATGGAACAAGCTGAAGCTGATAACTCAATTTGTGCATAATGGGAGGATCGACAGGCTCAAACGCTTTGAGCATAATAACAGCACTGCCTTGTCTTGCTACCTCCCGGTATCTAAGTTTCTTGAAAAACGAGGATGGCATGAACCAGAAGTTATGGTCGTAGGCCAATACTGCCACTCCCTTCTTTTCTTTCTTTGCCTCTGCCTCTACTGCTTCTACTAGGGCTCTACCGTAGCCATTCCCCTGCTCCTGTCTATAGACACGATTGTACTTCAAAGTTAAGCACGGAATGGTCATTAAATCCTTTCCTGACATACCTCAAGTACCCAGCTCAATTGGGAGGCAATGGACAAATCCAACCGGCTTTCCGTTATCAATGGCTACTTTCACTTTTAGCCCTTTCGGGAGAGTATTCCTCAACCATGATTCTCTTACCCAGACTACACTATCCCTTTCCTTGTCTGGGTCATCAATGTGAGTACAGACCGTCACAAAACGCATATGTTCATCAGTCAAGTCAACAATCTGCATTTATTCCTCCCTCCTTAGGTAATTTACGAATGTTACGGCAAATAGATTCCAAGATTTCTTTAGATAGAGCGATTTTGGTTAACGGATTGCGGGTATCTAAAGTCCGAGCGAAGCGAGGATTTGGGCGAAGGCACAAAGTGCCGAAACCAGATACCCGCTTGTTATATGAAGTGGCGTCTTTCATTAGATTCACATAAATGGTGGTATATCTACAGGTAAACCTACTCTCATAAAAAATCTCGCAAAAGATTGAGACAAATGTTCTCTATAAGGTGGTAATAAACGCAATCTTTTATCTCTCTTTTCAGCCAATTCAACAAGAAAATCAAAAGGAACACTATAAACACTACGGAAATCAACGACTAAGTACTCTTTTTTAAATCTATCTATTTCACATTTGTTTAATAAATGATATCCTTGCAAGTATCCTCGCCTTAACGATTCTTTCATTTTTGGGCTCTTATAAGTTGGATTTTTATTTTCAAATTCACTTAATGTCCAGATAGGACAAACAAGGACCAATTCCAATTTCTTCTGGACGAGATCGCAAGATTGGCTCATAACTATTACATCATATTCAATAACATCCACGTCTATTCCATTTTCTATTGTGGACGGTGGGATGATAAGTGGACAAGAATTTATAATATCACCTTGAAAAAGCTCTTTACCACCAACCACTTCATACCATGGGTATTCTTCCATAGAAACCACCTTATTCTATAACTAAAAAATCATCAGGCTCAACTAATCTGGGTTCACCTTTTCTGCCGCTTCTCACATGCACTCGAATTTTATATCTTTTTTTTGGTGGCATTTTTACCACAAAATCATGCTCTACCATTTCCATTGCAATATCTTCTTCGGAAATTGTTGTTAACTCCTTAATCAGAGATGTCTCTGTTTTTATTTCAAAATGTGGCCGAATTGAAGACAAATCTATTTCAAGTCGCGAGATCAAGCTATGATAAAAAAGCCTCTTAGGTCGCTCTCGTACCCACTTAGATAATACACTATCCCATATATCCATTATGTCTATTTCCGTAATTCTCGTACTTGAGCTGGAAAAGTACTCAATAGGATAATCCTGGTAGGTAACATCTTGCGTTGTGAATTGATACATCATTCAAACCTCCTTAAAAGTTCACCCTCTATCATCTTAAAAAACCAATCATCTGTTAATGTGTGCGCATCAATCACCCATGCACTAATTTGGTCTTTGGTTTTAGGTACATTTTCACCAACTGATTGAACGTGGGTTTCCCATATTAAAGCATCCACATTTTTTCTTTTACCTCGGACAAATCTCAAATGAACCGCTCCCTTGGGTTTTTTAGCAGGAAAGGAAAACCTCAAATCAAAACCTAAGGGCAAATTGCTAACTTCTGTTTCTTCAAAAAGTTTTTCGTATATATTTATGTTTATTTTCAAATTCTTTTCCAAAAAAGGGAATATATCGTATTTTTCATAATCGAAATCAACTGCGTCAATGTATCTCAGCAATAACCAATTAATCCTCAAATTTCTGTCTGGGTCTGGATATGCATCAAAAAGCACATCCAGCACATGATGTATTCTTTTTTCAAAATCTTCCCATATGTATCCTTCTGCATCGTTTAAAGTAATAATTCCAGGACCTATTTGAATAAGAGGCCACTTGTCCTTATCTTTCCTAAATCGGTGCTGGACAACATATCCTGCGATTTCATCCGGCATAGTTGCAGTAGGTAGTGGTTCATGAAAAGGATACTCATCTTTTACTCTGTCATATATCCTACCTATCAATATTTTATAATGCGGATCTATCTTCATTTCCTGATCTGGCTCTTGTAGTTCCCATCTTATTTCAAATATAGCTTCTACGAGGGGCTTATTTTTCAATATTTTTCTTTTCACCATTTTTATACCTCCATATTTTCTAAGGACGCCATTTCGTATACCCCGTTTATATCCGCAGTTAATTGCAGATATACCTCTGATTTGGTATTATATCCGAAGTAAACTTCGGATATACATCTCTGTAGTCGCTCTTTTTTATCTTTACTCATGTCATTATTTCTCCAAACCCTTCCATTATAGGTTTAACTCCTTTTGTGCCCATCCCCGTTTATCATCGTTTAACATCATATGATAAGCATAGCAAATAAAAGTAAAAAGTCAAGACCATTTTTTAAATTTTTCTGGCAGGTCAGGCAAATGGTAAGGACAGGGGCCAAAACCTCACAAATTTCCCAATCCACCGCTTTTGCGAAAAAGACGGGATTCTTCGTTTTACTCAGCATGACAGAATTATGTAATTCATTACCCACTTTTCAGCGGGGTCAGTCTTACAAATTACAAAACTCAAGAAACATAAGATGCTGAAATAAATTCAGAATGACAGAGGACACCCTCCCTTAATCCCTCCCGTCAAG
>JALTEL010000019.1 GCA_027073945.1 Caldifarciminota bacterium
CCCTTGCTAATAGTATAAGGTATACGTTATAAGTTTGTCAAATAGATAGGTAAAATATGACCGAAAGGGATAAAGATTTGGACAGGCCGGCATTGTTTTTTGGAGCTCACACCGACGGCTCCGTTACTGAATTGCCGCAACTAATCGGGCTGATTTCTGATGAAGGCGTGCCGTTCCAAATGTCCCGCGAAAGGGCCATTCAAGAAGGATTTATCCCCGAGAATTTTCCCAAGAGGCGAATGCCGGTCAGAGATTACATCATTTGGAAAAACAATAAATGAGAGAGCGGTGGACTGGCGAGCAACCCAACCCACCGATTAGGGAAAAACTACCCGGAACTACCAAGAAACAAAGAGAGTGGATTGTCAGAGCCTGGCAACGGGTTTACGGCATTGACGGCAAGGTTTGTGGCTTTCCCGTCATCCGCAACGAGAGGTTCTATCTCCATGGCAAAGTAGCCAAAGTCCAGGTGCATCACATCGTCCCGAGGGGTTGGGCTTCTTTTGTTTTGGGCTGGACAGAGCAACAAATAAATTCGCCCCTGAATTTGATACCGTTATGCGAAAAGCATCATATTGCCAGAGGGGTGAGGGGGCTAGACTATCTGAATGAAGTTGTGCCGGCTATTCATCCCGACATGGAAATTGCTAGACGGGGCTACACCGGAAAAGAACATCCGACCAGTTATGATTTTGCTTTTGAGAATAGGGCTAAAATGATGGAGCGGCGAGAGCCGTATTGGAATACCGACTGGGACAATGCCCTGAGAGATAAAGCAGAGGAAACCTATTACCGCTATCTACAATGGCAGCTGGAAAACTTTGGGCAATATAGAGACAGGTGGCCCGAGAGAAAAAGGAGGACTTGACATCTACAAAATAGGGAGTTATTATATAAATAATGAGAGGTTTTAAGGTTAGAGATCTACGAAATAAGGGATTTTTTATATTAGACGATGCCTACCTTAATGGCTTCGCAAGATATCTAGATCCAACAACTACGGTAGTATATTTGAGCTTGTGCAGACACGCTAATAAAGAGCAGTCTAGTTTTCCCTCCCAAAAGTTAATTGCCGATGAGCACGGTCTGAACCCCCAGACAGTTAAAAGAAAGATAAAAAGATTGGTTGAGTGCAACATCATTAAAATAATTAAAAAGCGAAGCAAGAAGGGTAAGTGGATAAACAATGTTTATTACTTGCTGGACAAATCTGAGTGGAAGCTGCCCAGGGGTACTAAAACTACCTATGGTTCACCAGGGGTAGTTAAAATCAAAACCAGGGGTAGCGAAAGTACCCTTAAGGATACACATACTAAGGGAACACATATAAAGAAAGAAATAATAAAGAAAGAAAAATATTCTTCACTAAAAGATATTACCGAGCAAGACATTAGGGAAATAGCCGAGAAGTATCATGTGCCGGTGGGGTTTGTTCAACTCCGATTAGAAGAAATGACAAATTGGCTGGCGGCTAAAGGAAGGCGTTATAAGGATTACCGCCGGGCTTTAATGAATTGGGTATTGCGTGCCGCTGAGGAAAAAATAGAAAGGAGGCAAAATGATAGATACAGGGCGGTGGATGCCAGAGGAATTGAATAACGATTATGAAGAGGAGTGGAGAGTGGTTTTGAGCTCTAAGGGGGATTATACCTTATCTAAAAATCAGGCTTTTGTTTTACGGCAAGAGATAGCCAGCGGCAATAGGGGGACGATAATGTTTGATAGTTTTGCCATTGCCATTCCTTACGTTGTGGAGTTTTATCGTGTCCGGCGTTTTCTGAAGGGAGCTAAACAATTGCCGGCAAGAGCCCAGGAAAAACCGTATAAGCCAATAGATAAAGAGAAGTGGGAAAAGTTTAAAAGAGAAATCTACGAAAAAATTGGAAGATCTAAAGAATGACTGACCAAGAAGTAGGGCAACTAAGGCAGCGGCTTGATAAAGGAATGATCTTTTTCCGCCAGCTAACGCCCAGCGAGTGGAAACCCATGCACAAGGTTTGGCTCACCAGATATTTGGGGCTTCTGAAAGAATATTTGGAGTGGCGAGACGGCGAGATAAATTTTTTACGGGCCAAAAACATGTTAGAAAATTCGGCGAAGGATAGGCAAAAATGAGTTTTGAATATGCTTTTTACTTGAAGGATAGGCGAAATTTGGAAAATTTATGCCTAAAAAATAGGTTGACAAGTGGTAAAAAGTGAGTTATTATATAACTGCAATGAGAAATAAAAAGAAATTGTTTTTGACGGTAAACGAATACGCTGACGTTACCGGACTTAGCCGGAAAACCATTTACAAATGGATAAAGGGTAACGCGATTGATTACCGGCGATCTGGGGGTAACAAAAGGGGGCAAATCTATATCCCCATCACAGAAGTTCCGACATTTCTTAGAAAAGGTTAAAAATTAAAGTAGGAGGTAAAAATGGCACAAACGGAAAAACCGAAAAGGGCCAGGGTCAGCAGAAAAGCTCCGCTAGTTAAGCGAGAGTTTAAGGAGTTGAAGAAAGTTCATCAGCAATACACGGATCGGCAGATAGACTTCATCCGCAGGACTTTAGCACCCACGCTAAACGCCGATGAACTCCGCCTGTTCATTTATCGGGCCCAAAAGCTGGGGTTAAATCCTTTGAATGGGGAAATATCGGCCCACGTCCGGAATGGGAAACACGGTCGGCAGTTGGTAATCATTATTGGCAAAGACGGCAAGGCACGCAAGGCCATGCAAACCGGCTTAGTGGAGTGGGCAACCGTGGAAGCAATCTATGTGAAGAAAACAAAATACAAGATTGTTACCAATAGGGAAGGGGATCGCGATCTTGAGGAGGAGGAAAGATTGGAAAGAGTAGAACCGTGGGAAGGAGGTGTGCTTTGGGGGGCTAGGGCGAGTGTAAAGAGAAGGGGAATAAAAAAACCCTTCACAGTTGTAATTCCCCTTAGAGAATATCAAAGGGGAGAGCTTTACGGGCAATTACAGAGCACGATGATAAAGAAAACGGCTTTATCTCAGGCCTATACAATGGCCTTTCCCGATCTTTTCGCTGGCGTTTACGTTGACGAGGAGTTGCCAACAATCATGAATGAGCCGAAAGCTATAGAGCCTTTGGCCAACGGGGGACAACCCGCCAGTGAGGCACAGCTGCAAACCATTAAAGCAATGGGTGGGGCAGATTTGAAACCAGGACAAATCACCAAACAAAAGGCAGCGGAGCTTATTAAAGAACTGATAGGGGATAAAAAATGAAAAAGGTTCTAGTCAAAGATCCGGCCGACATTTTGAAAATGACAAAAGAGCAACTGGTGGTTTTACACCAATTGGGGGCGGACATGCTTGCCGAAATCACTGCCCAACAGAAGGCAATCCGGGATCTTTTGGCGGAGAAGATAGAGGGCAATGGAGAAGTGATAGCCAACCACACCGTTACGAAGGCAAAACGATTGAATTGGAAAGTGGATTTAGAGCAGGCAAAAGAGTTGGGAGCGATCAAGCAGGCTGTTGACAGCACTGCCCTAAAGCAGCTTTACAACAAAGGTGTGAACATTCCCTATGAGACGGTAGAGTATTTAATCATTAAGGAGATAAAATAGAAGTGATAACTTTATCTTTTAGCACTATCAACAATTGCCTCCAACCCTATAATAGCCACAATTGGCTAAATAAAATGCTAGGGGCAAAGCCGGAGGACAAATGGTATTACCATGCTGGCACAGAGGCCCACCGGATCATCCAGCAACACGTATCGGGGGCCAAGAAACATCCCTATTTACAATACATCAAGGAAAAATTCCCAGTAGTAGAGAGGGTAGATTTTGATCCACGGTGTAAATTTGCATTTATCATCAATAGCGATGGCCAGACATTCCCAGCTGTTCGGATGATGGGGCATATATTACCCAAGAATAAAAAAAACTATGTAATTATTGGTTATTTTGACGGTCGGGATGAAGAATGGACGAAGGGATTGGAAATAAAAACTTCATCAAATCCTTGGTCAGTGGGGAAGTTCCAGAAATCTATGCAGAGAAAATTATATTCTTTAGCGAAACCAAGTCTAAAATTTATGTATCTTATTACTGGACAAAAAGATCCAGCACAGTGGGAAAACGAACCCCCAAAGATGTATAAAGTGCCAGTAACTGACCAAGATCGCAGAGACGCCACGGAATGGATACTAAAAGCGATACACATTTTGGAAGCAGGCGAATTTAAGGGGGGATTGGACGAGAATGGCAAATGCACAGACCCCAATTGTTATTATGGTGCTAATTGCCAGTTTAAATGATTATATGTTGTGAAGACGGCGGAGATGGCCTGAAAGCCACCCCTGCCGTTTTCGGAGCACATAAT
>JALTEL010000020.1 GCA_027073945.1 Caldifarciminota bacterium
CCTTGTGGGTGTGGGGCCAGGTGATTCTGACCTTATCACGATAAGGGGTATGAACATTATCCGGAAGGCAGACCTGATTATTTGCTGGGAGGGTATTCTTGAGAGATTTTCCCGGGAGCTCAAAGGAAAAGAGATTGTCCAACCACCAAGAGGGGTATGGATATGGTTTGGTTATGGGAAAAAAGCATCTGAATTTAAGGGAGGGGAGCTTGAGAAGTTCCGAAAGAGTGAAAAGGCACGGGCAGAAATTATCACCAAAGTTCGTAATGCAGTTATACATGGTGAGACAGTTGCTTTTTTAAGCCAAGGAGATCCTCTCATTTATGGTCCGTGGGTCTGGATTCTTAGAGAATTTAGGGAAATGAGGCCTATTGTTATCCCGGGACTCAGTTCCTTTAATGCGGGTAATGCTGCCCTGCAAAAGGATGTCACGTCGGGGAAGACTACAAAATCGGTTATTTTAACCATGCCTGATCTGCATGGAATGGCCAAAACTGATACCATCGAGAAATTGGCAAGCCATCGGGCAACTCTGGTGATCTTCATGCCATTTGTAAGAAATACAAATTTGGTTGATCTTGTTCAAAAACTTTCCGCTCATTATCCTTCAAAAACACCCATAGCCCTTGTTTCGTACGCAGGTTACAGACAGAAAGAAAGAATCGTTAAAGGGAGACTTTCTAACATCTTAGTGAGAGTGGGTAATCAAAAATTACCTTTTGAGACCTTAATCTATGTTGGAGATTTTCTTAGATAAGGGGGACTTGCCATGAAGAGATTGAATTTGACTGTTTTTCTTTTGGGAATGTTAATAATTGTAATTCCTTCTCTTGCCATAGGGCAAGAGAAGGAATTACAACAAATAACAGTAACAGCTCCCAGGGCAGTACAGGAAGTTGTTCTTACTCCGTCCACTACAACGATAAACGTGGGAAAATACAAAATTCCCGGAACCCCTCAAAATATTGTTGATATCTTAAAGACCCGCCCAACAATTGATTTTAGGGGACGAAGCGATCTGGTTCCTGAGTATGACCAAATCTATATGAGAGGCTTCGATCCTATGCGTTTCAGTATTGCGATAGATGGAATGACTATCCAAAGGCCTGGAATCTTTGGAACAACGCAGGTTCATTTTGGAACATTGCCTCTTTGGCGCATAGAAGATATTGAAATTATCCCTGGCCCTCATTCTGTACTCTACTGGGGTAAAAGTGAGGGGGGAACAATTAATCTAAAGACCAAAAGGCCCAGAAAATTTATGACCTTGAAACCTGATATTAAAGTAGAAACTGGTTATAGGTCTTACGACACACAAACTCATAGTTTCACTATTGATGGGGGCCTTCAATCCTTTGTCTATGATTTTGGTTTTCAGCATTACGAAACCGATGGGTATCTAAGGAATAATAGCTCGGACATAGACAACTATGACTGTAGGTTGGCATACATTCTTCCCGCCCATGGGTATGTTGGCTTGGATGTCGCATTTATGGATGAAACCCAGGAAACACCTGTAAGAAACAACCCAGGGGACGTCTACTACGATCCAGGCTACCCAGATACCCCTAAAGGATATTGGGGTTACTGGCCATGGCAAACACCTGAAAGGGATAGAAAAGAGTACTCTTATCGTTTGAGGTGGGAACAACCAACTCTGATTGGAACCTGGACGCTCGCTACTTATTATGAAAGACAGGATTGGGACAGGACATGGCTTGGGCCAATTGCCGGCTGGTATGGTCCTGAGATTAAGCCGCCAACTGCTAGAGAGAATCATTACTGGCACCAGGGAAGACAAGTAGGTGGGAAAATACAGGACGAGATAACCCTGGGAAAGCATACCTTAACTTTCGGTTTTGATACAGTCCAAATGTGGAGAAGTAGTCCCAGATCGGAGCTATACTCACAATATGGTTATCACAAACCCAGCCATAAGAGAGCTGATCTCAAGGCTGGGTATGTTCAAGATAAATGGGATATCACTTCGTGGCTGACCTTCACTGGAGGGTTGCGATACGAATATGTAGACCTATGGTTTTACAACTGGGATTATAGACATAATAAACCATGGATCACAGGCGAAGATTATCCTTTTATCAAAAAGCACAGAAATCAGCTTGTGCCCAAATCATTTCTCACTTGCAAACTTGGTGAGTTTTCACCTTACCTAAGGGACACAAGCTTATCGGTTGGCGTAAGTAAGATATGGAATCCAATCCCTTCCTGTATGCCTTGCCCCCGCGATATCCCCCACGGTGCGTGGGTCAAGCCCGAACATGGTGTTGCCTTTGATTTTATACTTATGAGAAGACTTTACAAAGATATCAACATGAAGGTGGATTATCATTTCTACAATATCTACGATTATGTAGCGTACAACAGCAAGTTTGCCAAATACACACCATCTCCAAGGCACCATGTGCCCCCAGGTCTTGAGCTAAGCGATTACAAGATTAATCTTCATGAGATTCGTAATCAGGGAGTGGATATAGAACTTAATGGACATATTTTTGATAATCTGGGATTCTATATCGGTTATTCATTCCTGGAACTGAGAAATATGGGGAGCGAACCAGCTGGTGAGGAAGCAGTTTCTGAACGTGCTAAACACCGCGTGAATGCTGGCTTGCGTTTCCAGCCTTTCTCAAATACTCTCCTTATGCTCGATTATAGATTTCAGGATAAGCAGGTTGCCCATGTTTATCAAGAAGTACCACCGGGATCGGGGAATCTTATGACATACGATGTGCCTATGGATAGCTACCATGTTTTCGATTTTTCAGTAGAACAGACCTTGTTTAAGAAACATAGGTACATAAAGGATGCTAAACTTAAATTCTACATAAAAAACATTTTTGATGAGCATTATGAAAATCAGTTAGGTTTTCCAATGACTGACAGAACCTTTGGTGGCTCAATTAGCTTTAAGTTCTAATTTCGGAGGGGACAAATGAAATACATAAAACAAAAGATTTTTTCTTATACTATCTTGGTAATTTTTCTTGCTTGTTTTTCCCCAGCTCAGGCCTGGGCCAGAGGACACTTTTTTATTATTGGAACTGGCCCTGCAGGGCCAGAGTTGGCTACACTTCAGGCTCTTAAAACAATAAAACGTATGGATGCTATCATAGCAGACAAAAGGCACATCAAACTTTTCTCTCAATATATTGGGGATAAACCAATTCTTTTTGATGACCCATGGAAAGGGGTGTTTAGTTACAAAGGCAAGTTATATGAACTCAGCAAATAAGTTTGTTTACAGTGTTGACGGACTTTATACGAAGCTGAAGGAAAACCACAAACTTTAGGAGGTGTAGAGATGAAGTATTTAAATTTCCCTCCAGCCGATCCCAGTGCTATATCCGAACTGGCTCACTCTGTGGAGAAGTTCATAGTTCTCATAACCGCGGTTGAACTCAATCTCTTCGATATGTTCATGAAACCGAGAAGTGCCGAGGAGGTTGCTAAAGAGCTAAAACTCGGTGAAAGAATTACTGAAAAAATATGCAATGCGTTGGTTGCCGCTGGCTTTCTAAAAAAAGCCAGCGGAAAGTACTTCCTAACTAAGGTTTCGAAGGTTTTCCTTGTGAGTGATTCGCCATACTATCAGGGAAACCTAATAAGACTTTACAAGAAGACCATGGAGGAAAGGATGGGAAAGCTCGAAGAAGCCTTAAAAAGCGGTCCGTTAGGCTTCCAGGAACTCCATTCTGTCTTCGACGAGAGCTTCATATTTGCGATGGCTGAAGGGGCCGTAAGGTGGGATCTGCCAAGGACTGTAGAGATTTTCAGAGAGATGCCTGGGTTTATGAAAGTAAAAAAGCTTCTCGACTTAGGTGGAGGGCATGGATTATATGCCTTAGCTTTTATGGAGGTAAATCCGGAACTCGATGTTTGTCTCTTTGATTTACATCAAGTAATTGAAGTCACAAAAAGGTTTGTTGGGGATAAGGTTAAGCTTATAGCTGGAGACTTTACAAAAGACGATATAGGCTCCGACTATGACATCGTTTTTGCATCAGATATCTTCTACAGAGCCCGTAAGGAGCTTGAATCTGTTTTGAGGAAAGTCCACTCTTCCTTAAACAAAAATGGGTTGCTGATAACAAAACACTGGCATATCGATGATCTAAGAGAAGACGAGACAGCAGTTTTCTTCGATCTCATGTTTTCTATACTCGAGGACTTAGATAGAGTCTACTGTAAATGGCAACCGAAAAATGACCCTTTGTGGCAACTTAAAATTGACCCACCCATTTGTTAAAAACATCTCCCTTGCCTTTTCCCCTTTCGTGGGGTTTCATGATGGATGTGAAAACAGAGGG
>JALTEL010000021.1 GCA_027073945.1 Caldifarciminota bacterium
ACCCAAAAACTGGCATCTTATAGGCAATATTTCAGAAACCGAAGGTGAAGACTCTCCCATAAAACAGGGCTTTGAATTCGGTGATTTGGACAAGGTCTTCTATGTAAAGATTGCCAAGAAATCCTTTGGATTCGGCACAGGGCACTTTATTGATGCCGTAGCCGGTGTGGAGTGTGTAAGATAATAAGGAAAAAATGAAAATTACAGAAAATAAGACTTATCTTTCTTTTATCTTGCTTGGTTTGTTTTATTTTGTAAGCAAAGTAATTTTTTATATTCTTAATGTCTGCAGTATTGCAGCATTGATGCTTGGACTATTTGCTACAGTGTTTACAATCTTAGTTGGGATTGCTTCTTTCAAAGAATATAGCAAAAAAACAAATAAACTTGTTGCACATTGGCTAGCCATTGTAGGACCGCTGTTTATTCTAATTTACACCCCTATTTATATGTTTACAAGAATGGGAATTCCAGTATCTCAATTCTCCACAGAAAAACTTATAATATTCGTAATTTTTGAGTGTCTTGCAATTGTCCAACTTATTCTGGGTATTTTAATGTTAAAAGGTGTAAGAAAATACAATAAATCCTGTTAGAAAACTCACCCCGTTTAGAGATTTATCCCTAACGGGGCTCACACAGGGTATTAGACCTCCAAAGGATGCGCCAAGAAAAGTAACTGCTTAGGTTCAGGTATAGTATTATATAGATTTTATTGACCTATGTAATCTGCGGATTAAAGAGGAAAAATGAATATAGACAAAATTAATGGTTATTTTGAGAGACTTGCACAGGCAACTCTCAGATACAAGATATTTGTTTTATTAACTATATTGGCAGTCTTTGTTTTTTTTGTTTCGCATATACCAGAGATGAAGATCATTACATCCTTTGAATCCTTTTTTGTGGAAGATGATGAGGTAACAAAGACTTATAACAGGTTCAAGGAGGAGTTCGGAAATGACAAGACTGTTTATGTTCTGATTGAGCCCAAGCAGGGGGAATTATTCACCCTGGATAACATGGATGTTCTGAAAAAGATAACCGGAGATCTCGAAAAGAATATTCCTTACTTAGATGAAGTTGTCTCCATAACTAATGTAGAATTTATTGAAGGACAGGAGAACACCCTGCGCATATATGATTTAATGGAAGACTTTCCCAGGACAGGCAAAGAATTGCTTAAAATCAAGGCAAAACTCCTTGACCGTGAGATATACAGAGACAGTGTCATTTCGTCTGATGGGGAAAGAACAGGCATCCTGATCAAACTGCTTCTGGCGAAAGATGATCCTGATTATGAAGAAAAGGTGGCCTGCAAAGTAAGGGAAATATTTGGAAAAGACGAATACCAGCAATTCAAATTTTATGAGGTGGGTGCAGTCCTTTTTGATACTGAATTTCAGACCAATGTAAGAAAAGAGACTATAAAGTTTTTCAGACTGTCTGTGATACTTATCATGATGCTGTTATATCTCTTTATGAGAAGGCTATATGCGGTATATGTCCCCCTTGCAGTGGTCATAACCTCGGCAGGGATGACTTTCGGGCTCCTGGCCATGACTACTTCCATGAAAGTGACTTGTACTATCATCCTGCCACTTATTGTCACTATAGGTGTATGCGATTCCATATATATTATTTCCATATTTCGCAAATATTTCATCTCTGCCATGGACAGGCAGGATGCTATTGTTCAGGCAATGAAAAAATGCGGCCTCCCCTGCCTGATTACAAGTCTGACCACCGTTATGGGTTTTCTGGCGCTAAGCGCAGTCCCTATCATACCAGTCCGTGAAGCAGGTCTTTTCTGCGCTTTCGGGACTGCTATATGTTTCATCATGTCTATAACTTTAGGTATCATTCTTCTCTCCCTTGGAAAGCAGAAGGCCTCCGAGAAAGAATCGCAAAGGATACCGCAAAGGGATATCTATCACAGGGCCATAATTAAACTGGCGGATATAAATGTGAAATACAGGCGGTTAATCCTTGCTGGTACATTGATCCTCACTCTTTTCTGTCTTTATGAGACATCCACCATTGTAATTGATAATAATTTTCTTGCCTACATGGGGGACGAGTTCAAGATAAAGCGCGATATCCAGTATGTAGATAACCATATGTGTGGGAGCAGCACCCTTGAGGTAGTCTTTGATACAGGAGTCAAAAACGGCATCAAGGACCCTGGAGTGCTGCACGAAATAGAGGCCCTTCAGGATTTTGCAAGACAGGAGCCTCTTGTCATGACAACATCTTCTGTTGTGGATGTCATAAAGACGATTAATAAGACACTCCACAATGAAGATCCCGAATTTTACAGAATCCCTGAAACAAAGAATGAGATTGCCCAGTATCTGTTCCTTTATGAATCGAGCGGAGGCAACAGACTAGACAAGATTGTGACCTTTGATTATGAAAAGGCAAGGCTGATTTTAAGGACAAAGACAGTCGGTTCAAGGCAAGCCCTCTCTTTTTACAGACACATTAAAAATTTTGCGGAAAAAAATGTAAAAAAATCAAGGGTCACCATCACCGGAGCAGACGCGCTCAAGGTCAGGGTTATCGACTATATATTGCAAGCCCAGATCACAAGCGCGCTCCTGGCATTCGGGATGATCACCATTATGATGATTCTTCTTTTCGGCTCAATCAGGACCGGGTTGATTGCCATGATGCCAAATATATTTCCGGTAATTTTTATCCTGGGGTTCATGGGAATCACGGGAAGAAATCTGGGCATGATGAATGCGATGATCTCAGCAATCGCCATAGGAATTGCGGTTGACGATACCATCCATTTTTTCAGCCATTACCGTGAAGCCCGCCGGCACGCAAAGGGTCCGACAGAGGCCTTTTATACAACAATGCAGGAAGTGGGAAGGCCCATGTTTTTTACGAGCATAGCCCTTATGATCGGGTTTTCCGTGGTGATGCTTTCTTCCATGAACAACGTGGCCGAATTTGGTGTCCTGATGTCTCTTGTCGTCTTTGTCGCCCTTCTGTCTGATCTTTTTATTGGAAGCAGCCTGATTTTGACACTCAAGCCCTTTGAGCCGAAGCCGCGCAAGTGAACGTTTATTTTCCTCCCCAAACTAATAGCTAATCGCTAATCGCTCAATTTAGGTTCTAATTTCAACGTTCCGTGAACACCTGTATAGATGATAACTGATAAAGTAGACTTTGCCCTCATAGGGCACCCGTTTGATATAGATCAGCTTTACAGGTACTTGAGTTACCATAAGCCGGATTTAAACAGACTGCGAAGAGAGCTTTTGCTGAAACTGTTTGAATGGACTCCTCCATATATAGAAAAAGGGGTCGAAATGACCTCATCAGATGGGCGGACTGTTCGGGGGAGTATTATTATCTGCCCCCTGCTTCCTGAGATGATAAAAAATAACAATCAAAGCAATTTCCGGTCCCTTTGTATTGAAAAGGTTATCGCTGCCCTCAAACTTGCCAGGGAGCATGGGGCAAAGATAGCTGGACTTGGTGGATTTACATCCATTGCAGATGGCGACCAGGGGAGATTGGTGGCCAGGAAGGTCCCATGTATAGCTGTGACCTCAGGCAATACCCTTACGGCCATGGCCGCAGTGGAAACAGTTATCTTTGCCGCCGGGAGAATAAATTTGGATTTGTCTAAGGCAACAGCAGCAGTAATTGGGGCATCAGGCGATATTGGAACTGCCTGCAGTCGATACCTGGCAACAAAGGTAAGGCGTCTGGTGCTGACCTCAACGTTTTCTTTTAATCTCTTAAAGATTGCCGAGGAACTCAAGCGATACAGAAAGGCAGAGATCATTATAGAGAAGGAGAATATAAAGGCCATAAGTCAGGCCGATGTAGTTATTACTGCCGCCAGTTCAGTGGCCCCTATTTTTCATCAGAAGGACTTTAATCCGGGGACAATTGTCTGTGATGTGGGCTATCCCAAAAATATTTTTATTGATTATAAGATAGAAAATTCAAATATATTTCTCTTCTCCGGCGGTCTGTTGACATCGCCTGTTCCAATAGCCATGTCCTATGATATTATGGGATTACCTGGCCCTAACGTGCTATATGGATGTTGGTGTGAGGCCATTGTCCTGGCCCTGGAGGGGCACTATGAAAGTTTCTCTCTTGGTAGGGGCTTAATTTCTCCTGAAAAGATGGAACTTATTTGGAACATGGCAAAAAGGCATGGTTTTGAACGGAGTCCATTCTTTTTCGGAGGGGAAATATGGACAGAAGAAGATATTGAAAGAATCACCTGCAGTCTGAATATAAGCTAGGTTAAGCGGTTCAACGTTTACAGTTGAAGAGCTTATA
>JALTEL010000022.1 GCA_027073945.1 Caldifarciminota bacterium
GCACTGGGCATTGCAACTGCAAGAGACCTGCTTGGAGAGGAATATAAGGTTATTGCCATCATTGGCGACGGTGCTCTTACAGGCGGTATGGCAATGGAGGCTCTGAACAATATCGGACAGCTCCAAAAGGACATGATGGTTGTATTGAATGATAATGCAATGTCTATTGCAGAAAATGTCGGGGGAGTATCCAAGCATCTTTCAAAATTGGTATCCGCGCCGCTGTATTTCAAATTCAAAAAAGATCTGTGGGAATTGCTCGATAAACTCCCATCCGAATACATTTCAAAAAGGGCAAAACAACTTACAAAAAAATTAAAAGAAGGATTCAAGAACCTTGCCATTCCCACAATACTTTTTGAAGAATACGGACTTGAGTATATAGGTCCGATAAACGGACATGATTTCAACCAGCTTATTCCAACTTTCGAACGATTAAAAAAAGCAAAGGGACCAATACTTGTCCATGTTATCACAGAAAAAGGCAAGGGATTTAAACCCGCAGAAGAGAAAAAAGAATTATTTCATGGCCTTGGAGCATTTGACAGAGAAACAGGCATACCCGTCAAGAAAGAAGGAATGCCGAGGTACACTGCTGTGTTTGGTAAAACAATCGTGGAACTGGCAAGAAAGGATGAAAATCTGGTTGCAATCACAGCGGCAATGCCACTTGGTACCGGACTTGATACATTCCGCAACGAATTCCCATCCCGATTTTTTGACGTGGGGATTGCGGAGCAGCATGCTGTCACATTCGCAGCAGGACTTTCCCTGGAAGGCATGAAACCTTTTGCAGTAATTTATTCAACCTTTCTTCAAAGGGCATATGACCAGATAATACATGATGTTGCACTGCAAAAACTGCCCGTTAAGTTTGCACTCGACAGGGCAGGACTTGTCGGAGAAGATGGTCCCACACACCACGGAGTTTTTGACCTGTCTTATTTAAGGTTGATTCCCCATATGGTAATTATGGCTCCCAAGGACGGGAATGAGCTTCGCGATATGATGTACACCGCGCTTAATTATCAGCAAGGTCCCATTGCTTTGAGGTATCCGAGAGATAGAGTTCCTGATGTTGCTGAAAAAGAACAAATAGAGAATATAAAAATAGGTACATGGGAAATTCTCCGTAGGGGTAAAGATGTTGCAATTCTTGCAGTCGGCACAATGGTTTATCTTTCTCTTAAAGCTGCTGAAAATCTTTCAAACAGAGGCATATCAGCCACTGTCGTCAATGCAAGATTTGTAAAACCTATGGATGCGGAAATGCTTTTACAACTCGTCCATGACCATAAATATATCGTTACTGTTGAGGAAAATTCAGTTATTGGCGGATTCGGCAGTGGAGTGGCAACCCTCCTGTCCCAGAAAGGTATAAAAAATAACATAAAAATTATTGGTCTACCCGACAGATTTGTAGAACACGGTTCAAGACAAAAACTGCTTGAATTGGTCGGGCTCACGGACACAAAAATTGCCGATAATATTGAAGCTTTCGTAAAAGGAGAATGGAAGGAAACTGTGAAATCTGCGGAATAAGACCCGCAGAAGTACTTTATATAGAAGTCAATCGCCAGGGCGTGGTGATAAAAAGGGCATGTAGGATTTGTGCTGAAAGGGAAAGTGCTGGTATTACTACCCTCCACACTGTGAATGATGTTGTTGCAGACTTATCCTGTCCATCCTGCGGAACCAAATTCTCAAGCGTAAAGAAAAATCTGAAAGCAGGATGTCCTGTCTGTTATACAACTATGAGAAAGGAAATCGAAAAACTCCTAAAAAATGTACAGGGAAGCTCAAAGTATAGCGGTTATCACTTACACAAAGATGAGGAACTCAAAGAATTACTTCGTGCAGCTGAAAATTTAAGAAAGGAATTAAAAACAGCGGTAGATACCGAGAATTTTGAGCAGGCAGCCACTTTACGCGATAGACTGAATAGAATAAAGGTTAAAATAAAATGGATGAACGGGGAAAACCAATAACAGAGCCCTCATGGTGGAAATCACAGGATGAAATAGTCGTGTCTTCAAGGGCAAAATTGATAAGAAATGTTGAAAAAACGAAATTCCCTGACCTATTAAGCGAAGAGGAAAGGCAAAAAATAGCAGAAGAGTTGTGCATGCATCTTGAAGACGTTGTTAGTAATGTAAAATGCAATCATGTAAACTTAAAAAAGGAAAGGGAATACTTCACAGAAAGGCACATACTTTCCGCTATTTCATCCCAGCATAGCCTGGATGTAGTCTATTCTGAGTCTGAAAATGAGGTTTTTGTTTTAAATGACCGGGACCACCTGAGGATTATGGAAACCTGCAGCGGTGGAGATATTGAGAAAGCTTACTATTCGGCCCTTACCAGAGTGAGAGAAATGGAGGAGACCCTGAATTTCGCCTTTGATGAAAATTTCGGATATTTAACTTCCAATCTCCTTGCCGTGGGCTCTGGACTCAGGCTCTCCGCCATTGTACACATACCAGCTATTTTTATGGCGAAAGAGACTGAAAGTTTGGTAAAAATACTCAGCAAAACACCTGTATTGATTAAGGGCCTTTTTGGGGGCACATCAAGTATCATCGGGAATTTTCTCCAAATATCTACAAGATTAAGTATATCCCTTACAGAGCATGAAATGCTGTCCATATTCAGAGAAGTTATTACAGCTGTGGAAGAAACGGAAAAAAAGACAAGATTGATACTGCAAACAAATTCTGAAAGGGCATTTGAGGATAGAATACTAAAATCCTATGCCATACTGACAAATGCAAGATTGCTCACACTGTTTGAATTCCTACAGCACATATCTCTTGTAAGACTGGGGACTGAAATGGGATATGAAGGCTTACCTCCTGCAAAAGTTTTAAATAGGATTATGTTCTTAGCATTCAAGAATCATCTTTCCGCTTTTACAGGCTCTGACATTCAAAGTGAAGAGGAAGAAGCTGAACTAAGGGCGGATATGGTGCATAATCTGCTTGAAAAATATGGAAATTAAATTACTTGTTGATAAAATAAACGAACTTGTAACACCTGTGGACGAAGGTATGCCACTTTCCGGCAAAAAGCAAGGGAATATACAAATAATCAGAAATGCCGCAATTGCCATTGACGAATCCGGCACAATAGTAAACTTTGGTGAAAGGAGAAAAGTCCTGGATGAGATCAACATAACTCCCTATACATACATACTGGAAGCGGAAAATAGAACAGTTATCCCGGGTTTCGTGGACCCGCACACCCATGTTGTATATGCTGGTTGCAGACATTGGGAATTGGAGGAAAGGCTCAAAGGTACACCTTACCTTGATATACTAAAGCGAGGTGGGGGGATAAACGACACAGTCAAAAAAACACGAGAAACTGACGCAGCAGAGCTTGTCAACCTCTCTCTTTCCAGATTGCATATAATGTTTTCATACGGAACAACAACAGTTGAGATAAAATCTGGATATGGCTTGTCAGTTAAAGAAGAGCACAAAATACTGGAAGTTATAGCAGAACTCCGAAAAAAGGCCAGGCAGGACATCATCTCCACATTTTTGGGTGCGCATGCCATACCTCCGGAGTTCAGAGACAGCAAAGACAAATATGTAAAGATGATTGTTGAAAATATGCTTCCGAATTTCACGGGAATGGCAGAATTTTGCGATGTCTTTGTGGAAGATGGTGCATTTACCTATGAAGATGGTAAAAAAATCCTGCAAAAAGCAAAAGAACTGGGTTATAAACTTAAAATACATGCCGATGAAATAACGAGTGCAAGAGGAGCGGAATTGGCCGGAGAACTTCAAGCTGTATCCGCCGACCATTTAATATATCCATCCGATAGAGGTCTTGAACTTATGAGAGCAAATAATACCATAGCGGTTATACTGCCTGCAACGAGCTTCTTCTTACGCTCACAGAAATCTGCTCCTGTTAAAAGGCTTATGCAATCAGATATTCCCATAGCTATGGGAACCGACCATAATCCCGGAACATCTCCGCTCTACTCGCAGCAATTTAACCTGCTTCTATCTGTGTTTTCTCTTGGGCTCACACCTGCCGAAGCACTCGTCTCTGTGACACTTAATGCTGCTTATGCAATTGATAGAGGAAATATCACGGGTTCCATAAAGGAAGGTAAAAAGGCAGATTTACTGATTTTAAACACGCCCTCTTATATCCATCTGTTCTACGAGATGGGTCACAATCTCATAGAAAAAGTAATCAAAAATGGCGCTATATATGAGTTTGGAAGGTTTGAGCACTAACTTACATTTATAACTTTTGCATGTTCGTGTGAATAGTATTATAAGTGTTTCTTATA
>JALTEL010000023.1 GCA_027073945.1 Caldifarciminota bacterium
GACCCTGAAACGGGTAATCTTATGCAGACAAGGCCGGCATTTGGCGGTAATATTATGGCAACGATTCTTACTCCTGATAACAGGCCTCAAATTGCTACGATAAGACCGAGGGTTATGAAAGTATCCAGTGAAGACCCTGATAGAAAAGGTGAGGTGGAGATTTTTCCGTATAGCCCGGATGCGAGCAGAATCCTCAAAGTAATCAAAAAAGCCATTGTTATGGAAGAAGATAAGGTAAATTTGCAGGATGCTGAAATCATTGTCTCAGGCGGAAGAGGTGTGGGAGGCAAAGAAGGGTTTTCCGTTATATATTCGCTTGCGAAGGAATTAGGGGCGGCAGTTGGGGCCTCAAGAGCAGCAGTGGACGCTGGTTGGATACCCTATGCGCATCAGGTTGGTCAAACAGGAACCACAGTATCACCCAAGCTCTATATCGCAGCAGGTATATCAGGCGCCATTCAACATCAGGTAGGCATGCGCTCAAGTGATGTGATTATTGCAATAAATACAGATCCTGATGCTCCGATTTTTGATATAGCGACATACGGCTTTGTCGCAGACCTGCATAAGATTATCCCCTCACTATTGGCAGAGATTAAAAAGCTAAAATCATAGCTCTGGCTCATTGTATTTTTGTGTAATATTAGAGCTTCTTAAGCTTTCACTGTAATAGGTATTGCATCTTATCTTTATTCTCTTTGGGGCTGGAAATGAAAAATAAAATTTAGTTGGAATAGGCGGTGTTTTTCAGCGTGTTTCTGCTATTTGTATAATCTTGTGAAGGAATTTTTTGGTTTCTTCTTCGGCAGATTTATTCTGCTTTATAATTTTCAGTGCATTTAACACCATTTCCCTTACCTGCAATTCTGTTTCACTTTCCAGTGGAAGTGTTTTAACAATATTTTCCAGATTTTTACCTTTTCTTGTAAGGCGTTCGAAAAGGCTGCGCAAAGACATAAGTGTAGGCTCAATATCAACAACATCTAATATTGTATTTTTCTGTTTTGAATTTTCCCAGCTTTCCAACAATTCTTTTTCATTGTTGAATTTCTCATCTCCGAAAACATGAGGATGTCTATGTATCATTTTATTTATAATTGAGCGGCATACGCCAGACATGGTAAATGCCCCTTCTTGCTCCTTAATATAAATATGCATAAATAGCAAAAAAAGCAGGTCACCTAATTCTTCCTTTAAGTTGCCATTGTCATTATTATCAATTGCCCTTATTACTTCATAGGATTCTTCAATGAGATTTTCTTTAAGGCTTAAATTGGTTTGCTTCCTATCCCAGGGGCATCCATCAGGCTCTCTCAGCCGTTTCACAAGTTTATATACTCCGTAGAGACCTTTATACTGTTCTTTCATGCTTTAATTATAATTGCAAAATCGTGAACTTCATAACTTGCGTTTCTGCAATGTTAGTATAAAAGGTCCTGTGAGTTCACTGAGAATGATGGCACAAAGCAGTGCATCAAATATGCCGGTTGATATGTATCTTTTTATGATAAAGAGATGTGGCAAGGATGCACCTGCAACGGGGATTAAAAGCGCATATATTGAAAGCCTCTGGGGTGTGTAGAATAGTTTGTGTGTTAGAAATTCAGTAAATAATTTAATTGCGAGCAGTATAAGTCCCAAAACCATAAATATATACGGAACATGCATAAAAATAATTCCTATATATACATAAAGAAATGGATAGAGCATGTGACTTCCTTTTTCTACAGCACTTTCCCTCCTGTTTCCTTTATATATAAAAGAATATCCCATACCCATGATAAGTGATGCAACAAAGGGCTCTATACGCAAAAATTTTGTGGCGAAAAGCGCAAGGGTAAAGATAAAAATCATATAGAGAAATGAGTACTCTGCCTTGAATTTTAAAAGAAGTACAAGGAAAAATGCGGCTATCACCCCTGCCAGTATGGAAATTGGAAGTGTAAAAGAAATTCCAGCAGTCCCCGGGGTAAAGATAATAAGAATGGAAAATGCGAGTATCTGAATTATATCCCTGACTATGACATTTGCCTCACCAAAATCTCTGTTTCTTTCTCCTATTTTAAATTCCTGCATGAGTATGTAGACTGTAATTGGAGAGATTGCCAGGAATAATGTTGCTACAGCAAGGTCGGCGGCGATATTTTTGATGAAAAAGAGCATTACTGCAAAGAATACAACGACGATTAAGAAGGAGGAAGGAAGGGCGTATTTCACAACGTTTTTAATATTGTTTTCTCCGATTTTGTTTGTCAGTTCGCTTCCAGCAGAAAAGGCCAGGAATAAAGTCGCTATATCAAAGAGGTCCTTAAGCAGGATTGAGTCTGTGTAGGTTCTAAATATCCCCACTACAAATCCTATTAAAATATAAAATGCAGGTGTGGGGATTAATTTCTTAAATTTTGATGCAAGTGGAATAGATAGCAAAACAATGGCTATAAGAGAGAATTCAGTGCTCCCTGTCAGGTAAAAAAGTAAAAACAGCAGTATTATTGAAAGTAAGATGTACATTATTTTGCAGTGGAGCCTATATACATTATTATTGACAAAACCGCCATAAACATACCTGCGAAGAACAGTGATGTGTTGTTGTACATAATATAATAATCACCAAGCAGTGAAAGTGCGATTCCACCCTGTGGAACGAATGTCATGACATTGGATTTTGGATAAAACGTCCTGGCTGATAGAATTTTCAGTATTAATCTAACAGCTACTACAACTATAACTGGAATAAGAAAATTAAATGACATCAAATAGGAAAGCATGAACAGGAAAACCAGATAAAACATTTTTTCCACATTCATAAGTGCGAGGCTTTTCTTTTTTATATTCAAGAATATATGATTGTTGGATATGACAATGCCTATCAAAAAGGATAAAAACAATGGGCTTATTTTTAATTTAAATCCAATGGTGGGTGCAATGATGCAAAGTCCGGCAATTTGAGATATTGCACTATAGGATACATTTGCTCTTGCTATGAAGTAGAGGTACAGGATTATCAGCAAAAAAATAATGCTTCCCGTAATCATATTGTACAGATTGATATTTAAAAAGGGCAGCAGCATAAACACAAATATTGGCTGTATATATGAATGCATTAATGCCCTCTTATCGTATTTTCGGGACAGGAATATATACGGGCTTGCTGAAATGGTAGAAAACAATGCAAAATAAAATGATGTAGGATAATGTATGGAAAATGCCTTTAATATAATGAGAATAACGAGGAAAATCACAGTAAATTCTAAAAAAGGTGCAAATAAACGGGTTGATGTAGAGGATAACCTTCTGATATCAATAGATATGCCATAGAGCAGTCCAAAAAAACCGGTTGAAAGATACAGAAGTAGCCTAAAACTAATATCTATTTTGTGCTTCAAGATGTATCCGAACAGAAGTCCTGCTGAAATAAAAAGAAGCTCTGAAACAAAGAATTTTTTTTGTTTAAATACAAGGAAACTCGTTGAGAATAAAAGAAAGGCTAATGGGAATAAAATCAACTGTAAAAATCCGCTTTTGTACCGATTATTTTTATGCAGTTGTGAAGTCCTGATATTTCCCTTGTTATTTTATCAAAATCCATGAGATTCTGCTTGCTTTCTGTAATACCCAGAACGGTTTTATTTGTTCCTCTCTCACCTGTCATTGCCCTGTATAATCCTGCAAAAATCGGTATGTCTTGAGACAGAACTTTTTCAGCTTCAGTTCCATCAAATAGCGTTAACGGCTCAATTTCCGCTTCAAGCATTGCCTCTATTAGTGCATCCAGCATTTCTTCCTTTTTTAAAATAATGAACACCAGCATGTCAATCTATATTGCTTATAATATTCAGTAATTCTCTTTTATCCGTAACATCCTTAAGCTTGGCTCTTATTTTTTCATCAGACAGAATGCGCGCAACATGAGCCAGTAAGCTCAGGTATTTTAAGTGCAATTCATTGTTTGCCACGATGAGAATGACAATGTAGACAGGTGCGCCATCAAGAGATAAAAAATTTATTCCTTTTTTGCTTATTCCAATGGCAGTATGAATGCCACTTACCAGTTCCGTTTCTGTGTGCGGTATTGCAATACCATCCCCAACACCCGTGGATTTCAAGGCTTCTCTTTCCAGAATTTTTGATAGTAATAAATTTTTTTGTTTAATATCCGTATTTATCAAACCGAGCAGTTCCTCTATAACTGCTTCTTTGGTTGTTGATTGAAGTCCTATTTTAATATGATTTTCATCGAGTTCTTCAAGAAGCTTCATAAAAACCTCCGTTTGCTGTAAAGGTTAAAGCACAAAATATGTAATATCAAGTAAGGGACTGGAGATTTATCTAATTTTAATTTTTATAAAGCTTATCCGCTTATTTTCTGTTATAGCCGAATAAAAACCATTTTTCAAATCTGTTATATCAACCCTGCCATTTTGCGGGATAACACCAGATAACGCAAGTCTGCCTTCAGTGTCATATATGTTTATGTGTTTGCCTGTACTCAGTATAGGCACTAACAGCAAGTTCTTGACTATGAGCATTTTACCGTAAGTGGGTCTTAGGGTGTTTAATTTCGTTTTTACTAAATTCTCATAAATTTTTCCATAAAATAACACACCATCTGTATTTACAAAGTACAGGTCATTACCAGAAGACCATGCATCTGTTATGGTACCTACACCGCTTATATGCGCCAACTCTGCAAAGGAGAATGCGCTTAAAACAGTGAGACCGTATTGGCCTTTAACGAGTATTAAATATCCATTTTGGACCCTGATTCCGGTTACATTATCAGTTGATATGGAATCGCAGAATTGAGGATTTGAGGGATTTCCAAGGTCATAGATATAAATTATGCCACCCTGCCCGAGCACGTATAGCCTTGCGCCGTCTGAAGCAATATCATATATCCTGCCGGATAACAGGCTGTCAGTTTGCTGCAAATTAGTAATGTCATATATACGAAGTCCCGAAGTTAGAGAGCCTATGTACACATAATGACTGTGCAACTCACCTCTCATAGCATAATAGCCTGTCTCAATGGTATCTTTTATGACAGGGTTCCTGTAATTGACAAGCAGGCATCCTTTGTCTCTTTCAAATAGGGCTGCGAAGCTATCCGCTATTGCCACATCTTCGATATAAGTGCCTGTAGTGTCACTGTATATTACACTATCTGCCTTTAATAGTGTATAGCCCCTGTTATAACTCCCTACAATACTGTAGTTTCCGTAAGCGTCTGCACTGTAACATGGTATATTCATAAAACGGTTCTTGAATAGAACCGTATCTCCAACATTGTCAATTTCAAAGATTCCCTGTGTAGTACCGAAAAATGGTATAGAATCCGAGAAAAATACGCTTTTACCAGTGGGATTGGCGCTATAAAAGGCACATATATCAATACCGACAGTATCTTGAATACTCAGGAGATCGATAGCGCGAACAAATCCATCACCGGCCATCTCTTCGCTGTTAGTGTTGAATAAAGAGGCTTTTATTCTGAGCGTATTATAGCCCGGGAAATTTAATCTTATAAGATAAGGACTTACAGGTGCGGCTTCGGATAGAAGAAACCATGACTCCCCCCTATCAAATGATACATAGAATTTCATATTGGTTACCGAATCTGCGTTTTGTATGCTGAATCCTATTTGATTCACAAGGCCATTGACAAAAAATTGCTGTGGTTGGTCAAGTTGCAAGTTTGTTGCATTATAACCTGAAGGAACAACTGAGTATACATATAGGTAACAATTTCCTGAATGCAATGGCCAGCTCCAGGTACCATGGTCCCATGTGTTGTGCAGAATAACATATGTATCAGTTGCTGTTACCTTGTATCCAACGGCACAGGTAGAGTGATTAATGGATTGACCTTCGTAATCGTAATTTATTACGGCAAAATGGACCGGTCTGCCGGCATCTATTTCCTGTTTGAGATAGTTGTATGCAGTGGAATAGTTGGTTCCACCATATAGCATCTGTGAGGTAAAGGCATATCCGTTTAAATTATTGGTGCATCCTGTATTACCTGATGCTATGCTATAGAGACTTGTCCCACCGGTTGTTGTATCAGTATTCATTTCAATGGCGAGTTCCCTTTGTACATTAGGAACATTATAGACTTCTTGATTAATAGCCACATCATGATGTTCAAAATAGTAATCCACAAGTCTTCCGTATCCCCGCATGTCCCAGTATCCCATTATCATTGCGGAAGAAGTAGGGCTGCATCCGTATGACCATAGATACGTGGGTACACTGTCTATCTGTCTGATTGACTCGACTTTAAAGCCATTATTTATAAGAGATTTCCATTTGCTTTCATTTTTATTATTTTTATACTTATATAAAAAATTGGATTTCACGTGTTTGTAACTGATATTTTTCAAAAACTGGACATCAAAGTATGTCCCTTCATCTATATTGTACAGGTAGAAATGGGAATTACCCGCATATACGAGTTTTGAGACTTTGAGTTTGTTCATTACTGATGGGAACAACATGAATCTGTACACACCTTTTCCATATTCCAGTACAGGAGGCATCTCTTTAAACTCACTTAGGATTATGGAATATGTATCACTGCCTGCGTTGTAAATGAACAGTTTTGCGTATTCCAGAAGTTCAGGTGTGTAAAGAGGTTTCTCAGTATGTGATTTTACCACTTCACCTGTCATGCTTCTTAGTACAGTTAATGACAGAGCACTTAGCGTACTACTTCTTATCCTCTGAGAAAAAGACATTGTTAATAAAAGTGCGTATATCATTCAGACCTCCTATGTTTATATTGCTTCAAAAATCAATAGTTTTTAGATTTATTGCACCAGCAATTTACCTTCTATCGCGGTTCTATCAGATTTTAGGTTGTAAATGTACATGCCAGAGGGCAGGTTAATTTGCAATTCTGTCATATCAGCATGAATTGTACATTTTTTAACGGTTCTGCCAGTAATATCATTTATAATCAGCTGTGATGGTACATCAAAGTAAGCAGGTAGTTTGAATATTCCATTCTTCACAACAGTGTCGTAGGAGAAATAAGACCTTTTATTCTTGTTTCTGTTTCTTGATACTGACTGATAAGGGGTCCCATAGATATAAAGTGTATTGTCGATGTGGACTATAATATCTGTATATCCGTCATTGTTGTAATCGGCTGTTGTAGTATAAGAAGTGCTTGAAAAGTTAAACTCGGAAGAAAATAATAAGCTGGTATAATTCTCATATACATAGATTTTAAAAATATGGCCATAGGGGTCATATACACTAAAAAGCACGGTATTATTAGCGAGTTTGGATATATTACTGGCATAATAACCTGAGGGGGGTATGTATTTACCAAGTACAGTGCTTGAAAGCGAATCAAATATAAATATAGAATCAGTATAATAACTTGAGCTATACCTGACCACTGCATCATATATATGGTCACCTGTAAAATCATATGAAAGACTTGGAGTTCCTTGATAGCTGTGTTGTGCTATAAGAGAAATTTGGCCTACAAGTATTAATGTTATAAGCATTTCCTGCCTCCTTTCGCCTGTTCATATTATAAATTGGATTATATGGAGGAGCAAATACAAGTACTATAATGTGGTAAGTGCTTGATGAGCGTTGTCATATGTAATGGATGCCATACATTTTTTGTATGTGCAAATTTTTGGTTGTATAATATTTCACAAATGGAGGTGAATATGAGTGTTTATTCAATGCGTAAAAAAATCGGCTATATCGCCGGTCCTGCTGTTTTTCTTGTGGTTTACTTTTTACCCATGCACCTCGGTGTAGCTGCTCACAGACTGCTTGCCCTTTTTTCGCTTGTAATAGTTTTCTGGCTTTTTGAAACCATACCAATAGGGATAACAGCTCTCCTCGGTGCTGCACTTATGGTACCTCTTGGAATAACCAATGCAAAAGGAGCATTTTGTGCATTTGCCAATCCCATAGTGATGCTATTTTTAGGAAGCTTTGTTCTGGCAGATGCAATGATAAAGCACAGATTACACAGAAGAATTGCTCTTTCAATTCTTTCTGTTAAATGGGTTACATCATCCACTCTCGGACTTGTTGCAGGTATAGCCATAACGCCCTATTTTTTATCAATGTGGATGAGTAACACGGCAACAACTGCAATGATGCTTCCCATAACACTTGGCATCCTCAATATGATTCCCGAGGGCAGAGGAAAAGGCATGAGTTCCCACACAACCTTGTTGCTTGTTATTGCCTTTGCTGCAAGCATAGGTGGTATAGCTACTCCTGTCGGCACTCCTCCAAATTTAATTGCACTTGGTTTTTTAAAAAAGATAGGTTATGACATAGGATTTTTTCAGTGGATGAGCTTTGCATTGCCCATTTCTCTTGTAACTTTGCTGGTCTTGATTATTTATATGTACATTGTCATGAACAAGCCGGAGATAAAAGGTGGTGCGTTGCACAAACTTGTATATGAAGAGAAGCAAAAGTTAGGCGGACTTTCAAAGGGAGAGAGAAACACGCTTATAATTTTTGCAATTGTAGTTGTTCTCTGGATACTGCCCGGTTTTTTCCGGACTATTGGTAAAATGGGGCATTTAAAGAGTTTTCTTGAGATTCATGCAATATTTCACAGATATTTAAATGAGAAGGTTGTTGCAATTTTGGGTGCGGGCCTTCTGTTTGTTGTCCCGGTTGACTGGGGCAAATGGGAGTTTACGCTTGATATAGGGGCATTAAAGAGAATTGACTGGTCAACGCTGCTTTTGTTTGGTGGCGGGCTTTCACTCGGGGAACAGGTTTTTAAAACAGGACTTGCCAGATCAATCGGTAGTGTGTTGCAGGGTTTTATGGTCAAAAACAGTTTATTCGCCTCTGTTTTAATAGTGGTTGTCGCACTTATAATTTTCACGGAAATAACATCCAACACAGCCACTGCCAATACTTTTATTCCTATAATTATTGGTATATCACAGATAACAGGGCTTAACCTCCTTCCGCTTGTTATAGGTGGAACACTTGGCGCAAGTTATGCTTTTATGCTTCCTGTTGCCACACCACCCAATGCCATAATTTATGGGAGTGGAGAAGTGCCGCTTGATAAAATGGTAAAAACCGGTATTGTGCTTGATGTGATAGGCTCCGTTATAATTGCCGTGTTTATAATATTTATGGTGAAGTAGGTTTACTGAAAGGTATTTTTATCCGTGTCTTCCCATATTATAATACTCTTATTTCTGCCAAGAGACTTGGCAATATAGAGCTTTTTATCCGCTTCGCGCATCATTTCCCTTGTTGTTTTTGCAAGGAAGAAATAGCTACCTCCTATACTTACCGTAGTTGGAGTTTTCTTTTCTACTTCCTTTCTTATTCTCTCTGCTATTTGGAATGCGGATTCTTCTGTTGTATCGGACATAATGCAGGTAAACTCATCTCCTCCGTATCTGTATATTGCATCACCCGACCTTATTGCTCGTTTGACTATTGCAACTATATTTTTAAGTACTTTATCTCCTTCAAGATGTCCGAGCGTATCATTAATATGCTTAAAATTATCCACATCCATCATAAGCAGTTCAAACCCCTGTTTTTGGGACATACTGCGTTTTCTTATTGTTTCAATGTCGTTATAAAACTTTCTGAGATTATAGGCACCTGTTAATGAATCTGTCACAGAGATCCTGTAGAGTTTCCGATTTTGCTTTCTCGTAAACACAGCAAATTTTTTGATTATACTGCAAATTTTATTCAGTTCAGTTACCTTATACGTAGATAGGCAAACGGGCCGTTTGCCTTCCATCACATTTATAAGTGCACCTTTAACTATATTATATGCTGTGTCTGTGTATCGCAGAAACAGGTAAGAAGACGAAAACAGTATAATAAAGAATATCATTAAAATAACAGATACTCTCACGATATTATGCGCTTTGTTAAATGTAGTCATGGTATAAGTACTCAAATTTGCAACAATAAAATATGAATCTGGTGGAGTATAAAGTGAAGTTATTAGCATAGTGTGGCCATTGCGTAATTTGATTTTTTTAACGTATTCATCGGTCTGAAAATTTGTGTAAGAGATAGGTATGGTTTTACTCTTATCCGCTATGTTTTCAGCGTAAGTTGAATCCTCACTGATTTTGTACAGCCCAATATCTTCTACATTGTTGTAAATGCTTTCACATTCTCTGAAGTAAATTAGATACGACGAATCCGTATCTGAATTTAAATGTCTTACAAACATACTTACCCTTTTTATGTGGCTTTCCTCAAAACGATAATGCTTTGAAGGCGAATATTTTTGGATAAGAATATTGCCCAAAATAAACAATAAGGCCATTACAATACCGATTGCCAGACTGTATAATCTTACAGCCCTTTTTAAGCTGTACATTAACTAAACCCTCCCACTTATTATTATAATATATTTATAAAGCATTTTGTTCGTACTGTCAAGTAGTCTGTATAACTTCTTGTTTTAGAACATTTCAATTAGCTTTACTAATTAATTCAACTAAATTGGTTAAAGCTTCCTTAAAATGCTATGATTTGAAGATACAGCAGTTTTGATTTAAAATTTTATCAAAACGGAGGTTTATTATGTTCTTTCTTATTTTTATTGGCTTTTTCAATATGTATTTCTCCCCGCTGTCCACACGCAGCCAGGCTGTTTTTAATAATCCCGCCGGCTTATACTTTAACAGAGGTCAGGAGTTCTTTTTTAATTTCAGTACAGAGAGCAACTATAGAGCAGGTTTTTCATACAATAATCAGGGTATGGGTTTTTTAAGGGAGTCTGGTAGAACCCTCTGGCATTATGCTGTTGCTGCAGGCATTAAAAACAGTATATCAGGAGGGTTTTTATATGTAACACCAACAAATTTTTGGCGTTTGGGGCTTATGTTCAGGCCGGGACGTCTTGCTTCTTTTTCTTTGATTTACAATAAAGATACAACGATTGGTGCAGGTCTTGCCATGCACCCTTTTACTAACAGGATAACAATAGCCTCGGACGCAACTTACAAACATGTCCTTACAAATTACAGGATTGGGATTAAGGTCCTGCCTGTATACGGCATTGAACTGTCTGCGAGTATTGATAGGCAAAGACATTTAAGTGCAGGTCTTTCGCTTTTATTTGAGAATATTACCGCTTCCTTTTACCGTAGGTCAACCAAGAATGCCGGGGAAATAAGGTTGTCAAAACAGAGGTTTTATTCTGTTTTCAATAGAAAAAGGGCAATTGTGTGGCATGTACGAAGTTATCCTGAATATAGGAAAACAAATGGTTTGTTCATAAAGAGAGTATCTCACAACTCCTTTTATGATCTTATAAGTGCATTTAAAAGAATTAGAAAGGATAGAAAAATAGAGGCATTGGTCATTGATTTAAGAAATGAAAGCCTGCCTTTTTATCAAAAGGAGGAAGTCTGTCGAGAACTTGATATTCTTAAGTCTCTCGGTAAGAAAATATATGTATATTCAGACAATTATACTATGTCCGATTATTTGTTTGCTCCGTATGCGGATAAATTCATACTTGCACCCAGTGGTGATGTCGTGATAAAAGGTTTGTATGTGAGTGAGTTCTTTCTGAAAAGTGCGCTTTCAAAACTTGGTATGACTGCTGAGATGGATAGAATTGGGAAATATAAGTCTGCAGTTGAACCTCTAATAAGAGATAGTATGTCTGAGCCTGAAAGGGAGCAAACCATGAAACTGTTGAAAGATATGTGGGATGTGTGGAGGCGTCAGGCTAAAAGCCGTCTCACGATATCAGCAGATTCGGTTCTGAAAATCGGGTATTTCAACAGCGATGATGCTTTAAAATTCGGCCTTGTTGATACACTTATACCTCTTCACAAACTGAGAGCTTACATAGGTAGATTCTCGCATAATTATGTTAACCTTGGAACTTTTGCAAAGCAAAGATACGTACCATATGATTTTACAACTCCCAGTGCTGTTGTTGCTGTTCTTGTTCTGGATGGAGATATAGTAAATGGAAAAAGTTCGGTGAATCCACTGCCCATACCTTTGCTTGGTGGAAGGCATATAGGGTCTTATTCTGTTATTTCTGTCCTTGATAAATTGCGTCAGAGAAAAGATGTAAAAGCAGTGGTAATAAGAATTAACTCCCCGGGTGGTGATGCTCTTGCATCAAAGGAAATGTACGATGCAATATGTGATTTGAAATCAGTAAAGCCCGTTGTAGTATCAATGGCTTCCGTTGCAGCCTCGGGAGGTTATTACATTTCTGCGCCAGCTACGTCAATATTCGCTGACAAATCGACAGTAACAGGCTCTATAGGTATACTCAATGGCAAATTGGTTATAAAAGATTTTTTGGGTAAATTAGGTATAAATGTCCAGACTGTAAAAATAGGTCCACACGCTGATATGTTTTCCCCGTATAGAGGATGGACAGAGAAAGAAAGGCAGGGTGAAAGAAAAGAACTTGAATTTGGGTATAATGCTTTTCTGAAAGACGTGGCGAGTGGAAGAAATATAAGCGTTGATAGTGTGAATACCATTGCACAGGGACGTGTATGGAGTGGTTTAATGGGGAAAAATGTTGGTATTGTTGATACAATAGGCGGGTTATATGATGCCATTGCTTATGCTGCCAAACTTGCGGGGATAGGAAGCTTCAGGACCGCATATTGGTCAGATAACCTGGGGGCACAACATATTCCCGATTTGGTGCGGAGCTCTGAGTGGTCAGGGATGCTCTATCTTGCTCCTTTTATCAAAATAAAGGATAATAGATGAAAGTATATATGGTATCCGCTTGTTTATTGGGTATTATGACAAGATATGATGGCAATTCAAAACCAATTAAAAGTGTTATTGATTTTTGTAAGAGAAACATATGCGTTCCATTTTGTCCTGAGCAATTGGGAGGTATGCCGACACCGAGGCCCGCGTGCTTTTTTAAAAAAGGCTCAGGTGGAGATGTAATTACGGGCAATGCATGTGTTATTGAAAAGGAGAGCGGAATTGATAGAACTTGCAATTTTTTAAAAGGTGCTGAGATGAGTCTGAAAATTGCCGCTCTGGTAAGGCCAGAGGCAATTATAATGCAAGATAAAAGTCCATCTTGCGGGAAGTATTATGTAGATATTGAAGGGACAGAGAGCAGAGGAATGGGCGTTGCTACAGCCCTTTTGATAAAACATGGGTATAAAATAATTACGGGAAAGGAGGTTTGATATGGAAATTATTGAAGATAGTTATTGCTTTGCTTGTGGTAAAGATAATCCTATAGGTCTTAAATTGCCCATCAAGTTGCTTGACAACGAAGGTGGTGCTTATATATTACCATATAAAATAAAAAACGAATTTCAGGGGTACAAAGGAATTGTCCATGGAGGAATAATCTCCACTATTCTTGACGAGCTGTCCGTATATGCGGCAGCAAGTATAAATCTTAAAACAGTTACTGCTAATATTGAGGTCAAATTCTTAAAGCCTGTGTATGTCGATGAGAATATTACAGGAAGAGCAAGAGTCGTCGAAAAGAGAGGGGGTAGTTGGTTGAAGGTTGAAGCCGAGCTGGCTAATGATGAAGATATAAAGGCAAAGTCTATTGCTATTTTAAGGATTGTAGATTAAAAGGAGGTTTTTGT
>JALTEL010000024.1 GCA_027073945.1 Caldifarciminota bacterium
CATTGACATATGACTTTTAAATCTGGCCTTTCGTTTTTTCTGTATAGTCTCTTTCTATCTTCTCTCTCAGTTTAGCAATCGCAGGATGTTCCTTAATCGGCCACCATCTGCCGAGGGTCAGCATCCAAATCGTCTGGAATAGGATCTTCAGATCAAAAGCGAAAGAATTCCTGTCCACATGCTCCATAGCCAATTTTACCTTCAAAGGTACGAGAACGTTTTCATAAAAGCGTTCCGGGTCTTGAACTCTGGCTAAAATCGCCTCCTCGTCCCTGAGGTGAAGTGTTGCTACGCTGGTGATGCCTGGGCGGATTTGAAAGATTCGTTTCATTTCCGGAGTATATTTCTGAACAATCTCGGGAACATCCGGACGTGGCCCTACTAGGCTCATATCACCTTTAAGCACGTTCCATAGCTGTGGTAATTCATCAATCTTTGTCTTTCGCAGGAATCTGCCAATAGGAGTGATGCGTGGATCTTTCTCTGTGGTTACAGAGGTGCCTATTCGGTCGGCGTTGACGACCATGGAACGAAACTTATAAAGGCGAAATAATATGCCATTTCTTCCAATTCGCTGTTGGTGGTAAAAAATTGGACCAGGTGAAAAAATTTTTATTAAAATCATTATTACAATAAAAAGGGGAGAAAGAAATAAAAAACCTATTGAAACTGTAATGAAATCAAAAAGCCTCATAATTAGTTTGTAATATGTTTATAAATTTGTGTGTGAAAGTGGGATTACTTCTTGAGGAAACCTCTCGTTTTATTCCATCACATTTTTACAGAATTATTCATACTATTAAGTTTTTTCAATAAATTGTAACCATAGTGCCGCAACACAACTTCAGAATACAGCAACCCAACCCACACAACATATAACTAACTTAAATAATCTAACTTTTAAGCGGACAGAAGTGATTGTTTTTTATCTGTCGGGCATTCTATAAGCCGAAGATGCTTTTCCAGCGATTCCTCTTGCTATTCCTCTCATGATTCCAATATTGGCTATTATAAATGAATATGCTATGGAGGCTAAAGGAATACTCTTTTGAGATAAACTCCCTATCCAACCTGCAGCCCCTAATAGATAGAAAAAAATTTGAAACATAAAAATTATTCTATAAATATTACCATTATGGGATAATAAAATTAAATTTGAAGTAAATAAGCTCAGTAAAAAAAATGGAGTTAACCATCTTAGTATTCTGCGCGAAATTATCGACCATAACAGAACAGGCCTTTTTATAAATTGTTTAAATTGAGAGAATATTATTCTTATTGTGCCTATAAAACTTAATGCAACATCCCTATAACGATAGGCCATTTCTTGATTTATCGTCATTGGTGGCACATCATATGCGATAGCTTTGCTTTCAAAAATGGTTCTAAAACCACGAATTGCACAATTTAGAGGCAACATGACATCTACATCTTCACTTTCTTTAATTGGAGTATACAGCATTCGTCTGCACAATAAAGCGGCTCCAGTCCCAGCGATTAAAATCCCTAACATTGATTCACTTTCTCTTAGTTTGGTTTCAAAGTTGAAATATGTACTTTCCGATCTACCTATAACAGAATTTGGTTCTGTCTTGTAAATAAGCTTTCCCACAACACAACCCACTTTTTTATCAAAAAAGTGTACTATAGCCTTGTTTAAAAAGTCTTTCTTGAAAATTGTTTGAGCATCAGTAAACACCAAAATATCCCCTTTTGCTACCTTGACAGCATCATTATGCACTGCTGCCCTTCCTCTGTTTTCTTTAAAGTCCAGAACCTTGATGCCCTTAAAGTTATTAGCAATTTCTACAGTTCTATCGGATGAACCATCTGAAGCTATTATTATTTCTATCTTGTCTTTTGGATAATCCTGTTCTAAAAGATTCTCAATTCTTTTAGCTATAACTCTCTCCTCATTATGAGCCGCAATGATTACTGAAACACACGGTAATTGATAGATGTTGTTCTTCAAATAATTTTTTGAAGAATTATGGGATCTCATTCTGTATAACATATAAAGGACAAGAGGATAACCTATCCACGTATAAAAAAGCACTATAAATGAAAACAGGAATATTATTTCTATAATCAGCATTGATTCTTAATCCTGAGTACAGCCTTCTTTAGTTTCAAATATCTCTCAACACCAAAGATATCTTTAACAAAGCCACGCAAGAAATAATTACCCTGGTTTGCCAGGATTTGAAAATAAGAAGGTTTAATAATCCTATCAATATCCTTAAGCTTGTAACCGGCATGTAATGCATTCCTTCGTATCACCGTCGCTGTAGGATAACTGAATCCTGGCTTTGAAGTGGCTACAAACTCATAACCTGCTTTCTTCGCCAGTACTATTAAGCGGCTATTGAAATCGCCATATGGAAAAGAAAATATCTTTATCTCCTCTCCAATCCCATCCTCAATATCAAGTTTTGATCTTCTCAACTCATTATATTGTTGTTTCTCCTTAAGAGTTCTTAGATAAGGATGGGTCATTGTGTGCGAGCCTATCTCCATACCTGCCTTACGCATATCTCTCAACTGACTCCAGGTCACATGTCCGGGCTTACCAACCCAGTCTGAGGTGATAAAAAATGTGGCTTTTAATTTATGTTCCAAGAGCATTGGGAACACAATCTCATAATCGCTTGCCCATCCATCATCAAAAGTTAAACAAATTGAATCCACCATCTTCGTTTTATTAGCACCAATGGTAAAAGATTCCACACCACTTTCCATAATCTTTTTCAACAGAACTCTAAACAAATCAACGCTGATACACATCCACTCTGAAGGCTCTTTTTCAACCCGATGCATCAAAAGAACGTTTATCATATCTTTATCTTACGTTTTAACACAAATCGAGTTCGCTCAACGAACGGTTGAGTTTTCAGATAAACGCCATATGCAATGCGTGCCCATGCATCCATCCAGATATAACGCTGATAATGTGCCAACGTTGCTCCGAAGCTTGCCTTAAATCTATCAATCGAGGGAATGCCAACCCCACCAAGATCATAAATTTTAATTCCATTTCTTAAAGCAAATTTTATAACTTCCCACTGTATCAGGTTATTAGCTGCCACTTTGCCGGCCTCAGGAAGAGAAGTTCCACTCAGATAATGGATCTCATGCCGGTTATAAGGGAAAAGTCCCATGGCTATAATCTTCCCTTTTAGTTCTGCTGCAAGGAAAAGAAGCATCCCCTCCGGCATCAAATGGCGAACCAGCGCATCATAAAAAACCTTGGGATGTGGCGGAAGAACTCCAGATTTTGCAAAGGTTCCTTCAAGCATTTTATAAAAGAGAGCGATATCTTCTGGTTTACCTTCCAATGTTCGTACAATTACGCTATTCTTCTCCGCCTTACGAACCATATTTCTGCCACGACCTTGCATCCCTTTCCACATGATCTGCTCATCTGTATGAATATCAAGCCGAAAGGTACCCGATTTCTCTACCTGCCACTTACCCTGCGATAATAACTGATCGCAGATTCCCTCATCCTCCAGAAAGCCAAGGGAAATGTAGCTTGCTCCATATGAAGGAAGCATTTTAGAGATCCTTGAGAGATAAAAACACTTTTGTGCTTCTGTCAGCTCCCTTAGAGCAATCAACCCGACATACGGTGTAAATGTTCCCGGCAGTGGTGAGCCGAGCAGCCGAAACCCGACTTTTTTTCTCTCAAAGACCGGAAAGACGGCCACCGGGACACCGTCTTCCACCACCTTGATAGACCAGCAATCCACAGAAAACCCGTCCCGGATTACCTCCCACCATTTGGGCTCTTGGAAAAGGGCCAGGCCTTCCGGTCCCGCCTTCTGCACTAAAGCAGAGGCATCAGTAATAGTTGTCTTTAAAAACTCACAGCTCACTTATGTGCTCCTATTTTATCCACCTCACTTAACCTTTCTCAGCCAAGGCAGGATTTTCTCGTATCCTCCCCGTGCCAACCGGCCGATCCAGCTAGCCCGCCACATATTCTGGTAATTTGCTATATTCGGTCGCATGGATTTTTTGAATTTCACAATGCCGGCCATACCACTTCCTCCGCCGAGGTCATATTGTTTTTTGCCTTCCTTCAGGCCATCCAGGATCACCTGCCATTGCAACAGGTTGTTTGCTCCGAGCTTCCCAAATTCCCTCTTTGATGCTGCGCTATGATAATTCATCCAATCACGATACTTCAGAATGAGCGCCATGGCGATCCAACGGCCTTCAAACCGAGCCCCATACAAAAAAGCATACGACGATTGCGGTATCAAAAGATGTTTGTAAAAATCCTTGGGGAAAACCGGCTGACTACCTCGTAACGCGTGTACTTCCCTGAGCATATTGTAAAAAACATCTATTTCATCAAGTCCGCAGTGAACGATCTCAACCTCAACGCCGCTCTTTTTTGCCTTTCTAACCGCTGTCCGCATACGACCCTCAAAACTCTTCCATATTTCATCCTCGGTTCTATCCAGATCAACTATAAGTGTATCAGGCCTTGTGATATTCCATGTTTCTGAGATATTGGCATTCAATGGGCTTGGTAGAGTGATATCTACATAGCTTGCTTTGAATGTTTTTGATAGATAATAGTAGATACTTTCCAAAACGTTATTTATATCTATATCATCCTTTAAGAGCGGGCCACAATAATGCGTTGCCGTTTGTCGAAGCGGAGAACCGACAAGGGTGAGTCCGGCCTTCCTGATAATCCACACAGGAATAATTCCTACCGGTCTTTTGCTGTCAAAAAATTGGAGTAAAATCCCTTTGATTCCGTAAGTTTTTTCAATTATCTTACACCAAAATGAGGTATGAAATAGCGTACATTTTGCATATTGCTCAACCAAATAATCCCACTCATGAGGGTCATCAATTTCCTTCCTTTGCAAATTAAGCATTGTTGCCATTCCCATAAAGATAGTTGACTATCTCCTTGGCCTGCTTTTCACTTGTATGCTCCTGGATAAAACGATATCCGCCCTCCACAAGCTTTTGTCGGAATTTCAAATCACCTAAAATTGCAGCAATTCTGTTTAGAAGTTCCTCGACAGAATCTGGCGGCACCATAAGTCCATTGACTTCATTTAAAATAATATCCGGAATGCCTCCGACATCCGTAGTTAGGATGGGAACTCCATATGCCATGGCCTCAAGAAGTACCTTTGGGATGCCTTCTGACATAGAGGGAAGAACAAACAAATCTGATTCCATAAATAATTTCTTTAGTTTTTCCCTGTCACCTATAAATCCTTGGAATACTACATTCCTTCTAATCTCAAGTTCTTCACAGAGGGCCTCTAATTGGGGGCGATAATAGCCATCTCCTGCAAGATGGAGTTTAATATCAGGTGAATGATATTCTTCACGAAATCTTGCAAAAGCTCGAAGTAAAATATGGACTCCCTTGTTTTCCGTTAAAAATCCTGCGTATAAAATGACTGCGGAATTGGGAGAGATATCTCGTACATCCCGGTAAACAATATCTTCAGATGATATCAGCGAGGTAAAATAAGGATAAATACGGCGTCCAGGTTTGGAGAGACGTTCTATAACTTCGCTCCCGGTTGCGAGAGTTATAAGACCTTTATCCATCCAATACCGATCAATGCGATCGAACAAACGCGCTAACCGTATAGCGCACCATTTTTTTAAGCCAGAATACTTATTCCGTACTACTTCTTCTTGGTTCCCTCCAAGAAAAAGAATATGCGATTTTTTCTGCCTCCGTGTTTCTAATATAGTCAGTAAGCCTAAAAAATCATCATGCATCACCATCACTACATCGGCTTTTCTTATCTCTTTGTAAAGGATGGAAATGAGCTTTGGCAAAATCAGAGGCAATCTTTTGATAAAATCTACGACTCCAGTAAAGCCGGGAAGCTCAATAATATTTACCTCTTCAGGCATGGCAATGCCATTTTTATACTCTATCTTCTTATTCAAAAAGGGTAATGCCATGCTGACATGATCAAAGTCCTGAAGAAAGGCGGAGAAAAATGTATTGAATGGCGACATAGTGAAATACCGACCGCCATCCTTCCAGACGATGTCACTTCCCACAACCAAGAGCCGTCTCTCATTCAAGATCAGAGAACCTCTCTTAAAACCAGTACACAAAATTCAAGGTGCCTTAGACATAGATCTTGGTGAATGGGTAACAAAAGTAAATGCTCATTCCAATAGGACGCGCCGGGGAACTCCTCTTTTGTGGCTGTAGCTGGAAATTCGTTACCTGGCCAGCGATCTGTTCCAACGCATTTTTTACGCATAGCAGAACAGATGCAATCAACATTTTTTACCATAATTGGTAATCCCTGTGGAACGGCGCTATCTGGAAGCGCAGGAAATGGCACTATTACTCCATTAATATCCTTTATCCTGTCTGCCAACCAATAGTAATTTTTTTTGCGGATCTTTGCGATTTTACCAAAATCTACATTAGTTATAAACTTGGCAGTCGTATAACTGATCTCCGGCATAGGATTATTTAAAAGTCTTGAATAAAAAATAGTATCTGTTGAACCAATCTTATCCCTCAATGCATCTTTTATTCTGAGTGTATTAGGCCATCCAAGAAAAAATGCAAACTTGTCAATGGCCATCGCCAGCCACTTTTTTGCTGATATATTTTGCAAGGTAGGCGTTGGAATCATTCCCAACCGATTTCCCAAACTCTCATCATTAATGACCAAAACCCCTCCATCCGGTACTGGAAGCTGTTTTCTTAAGCTGTAGATCGAAAAAGTTCCTGTAGACCCCATTGGCCACCTTGATTCAGGATCTGGCAGTGCGTGCGCACAATCCTCAATAAGCACAAGGCCGCGTTGTTCGCACAGTTGCTTAATTGATCGAGTATCCTGGGGTATGCCAAAATAATGGATGAGCAAAAATAGCTCTCCTTCACCAAGAGCTTTATCATCCACAATAGGCTCAAGATGTTTACCTACATCATAGAACTTTATCTTAATTCCTAATTTTTTAAAGGGAGTAAGTACGCTCTTACAGCAATAGGCAGGCAAATGAACGGTTTCAGGCAAGTTTTTGAGGAGCTTTATACCAAAATACAGTGCTTCGCGGCCACAGTTTAAAATAGCTTGCTTTCCAGACAAAAATGGAAAGGGCCTGGAAAGAATATCTTGACGAACTAATTCAGTCTTTCTTCCATAGGCCTGCCGTATAGGTGACCCAGGAATCAACATGGCAGTCCGCTTTTATCTCCTTTTAAAACGCGCTCAACTTCGTCAATGATGCGTTTGGCAGCCCTTCCATCGCCAAAGGGATTAGGCCAACGGCGCGGGATATTGATCATTTCCGATACTGCGGACACAATTTTTTCTGGTTTTGTACCGGCTATTCTATTGGCCCCAACTGTTACTGTCTCCGGACGCTCAGTATTTTCGCGCAATGTAACACACGGGACTTTTAATATGCAGGACTCCTCTTGTAATCCGCCAGAATCAGTAAGTACAAGGGTACAATGTTCCAGCAAAACCAGAAAGTCCAAATATCCTATTGGATCAATCACCCTTAAGCCTTCTACCGAATGAAGTTTCTCTGCAAGACCGAACTCGTCTATCCTTTTTCTGGTACGGGGGTGTAGAGGAAAGATAACCTCCTTGCCAAAAGAGTGAATAAAAGCCCTTGCACCCTCAATAAAATCGGATAATATCACGGGATCATCAACATTTTCTTCTCTGTGGGCGGTCATCAGAAAATAATTTCCTTTATCCAAATCAAGATCATTTAAAATTGAGGACTTTTGATGTGCAATCTTGATAGCTTGGGTTACAGCATCTACAATGGTGTTGCCAGTCACCAGTATCTTCCCTTGCACATTGTCTTTCCTTAGATTTTCTGCTGCTTCTTCAGTAGGAGCAAAAAGGAGTTCGCAAATATGATCCATAATAACGCGATTATGCTCTTCAGGCATACGCCAGTCATTGCTTCTTAATCCTGACTCTACATGTCCTACTACAATATGTAATTTTCTTGCGGCAAGTGCTGCTGCCAAATTGGTATTTGCATCTCCACATACCAATACTATTTTTGGCCTGGCTTTCAGCAAAACCTCTTCAGTTCCCATAATCATCATGGCAGTTTTAGCGCCATGGGTTATATAATCTTTAACATTCTTCAAATGGTATTCAGGAGCTTTTAGGCCAAGGTCCTGAAAAAATACATTATCCATTTCTGGAGAATAGTGTTGACCCGTATGTAGAACAAAATATTTAATCCCACGCTGTTCGCATTCCCTAATTAATGGGCTCATTTTAATAATTCCGGGACGTGTACCTACGACAATGCAGACGCGTTGGGATTTCAAAAAATTACTCATGCCATTATCCCCATCTGATTCTTGGCCTCACTTACCCAAAATGTGCTATAATTACTTGAAATATAAGCACATAGTTTCTCAAACCTCGCCATCGAATCAAGTATTTCCATACATGCTGGATGAATAAGTAATGAGGCAAATCCTTTTTCTGCTACCATTTTCTCTATACTCCTCTTAGTTTCAATCATCCATTCATCTGGCTGCATACAAGAATACAACTTAACTTCACTTCCATGCCTAAAGATACTCCTTGCAGCTTCGCGGAGGACAAAATATAGTTTTTTTTTAACAGTTATCCGGCTCATAGATAGAACTCCAAATGCTCCTTTTTTCCTAACCTCATTCTCAAGCGAAACGAATTCTTCAGTTATCGGCCCATGCATAAGATTGGAATGGTCTGGGAAGATGTTAATTGGTAAGGAATAAATACCCGCTTTTATATACCGTGGAGAATCAGAAGGGTCAAACCAATCTGATACCGTTTTTACGCCATACTTGGATAGAATCCCCAGCAGCCTGGGGTCGGCCTCTAGCGAATGGGTGCGCCATGTAATACATTCACGTCCCACAACCTTTTTGAAGGCTTTTACTGTCTTTTCAACCTCACGCTCCAAATTAAATGCTGGACCATAGGAACTTCCCCATATCAATCTATATATCTTATAGCGATATGCTGGAGAAAAGGCAGTATAAGTATGCCCTCCAAGCATAACATTATCATAATACAATAGTCTATCATCCATCTCATATTCTAAAGCTTTTCCGGTAATAAAAAGGGTAACTTTAATTCCATATCTCTCTGCAATATCAGCATACTTAACTGCCAGCTCTACTTCTGATCTTTTTAAAAACTTCTGATCACTACTATTCATGCTCATATGGTGTATGTCGCCTGTAAGAAAAATCATTTCACTTCTTAGAAACTACAACGATGAGAAGATGACCAAATAAAATAGAAAGTGGCGTTTTTTCAATAAACTTTTCTATTCGTCTAATTATGAAACCAAAATAAGAGTAAAGAGGATTCAACAATCTATGAGGTATACCCCAAAAACACAGTGTCCCGAAACAATGTATTATTTCATTTGGACTGAATATGGATGTTATCAAATTATAAAATTCATTTCTTTTAAATCGAATATAATTAGGCTTATTCCCACGAGATTTGATACGTATCTTTGGTACCCCTTTTACTTTGTCCCATAAGGAATAATTATACGTTGACAGAACAAGCCTTCCACCGGGCTTGAGAATGGCCCGAAACTCCTTTAAGAGTTTTAACTGCTCATCTCGATCCAGAATATGTTCAAACATCTCCGAACAGACAATAAGATCGAAGGAATTTGGTTTGAAGGGGATTTCAGTTGCAGAAGCCTGAATCAGCAAGCCACTGATATTACCCTTTTTCAGGTAAGCCGCTTTCTCTTGGGCAACCAAAAGGGATTCCATGGAAATATCAATTCCAACGATTACTCTCCGGCTTTCCTCTTCATTAAAAGTCAAATGTGATGCTATCAGAGGCATAAACCTTCCTGTCCCGCAGCCGGCATCAAGAATTACATCAGCTTTTTCAGGTAAATGCCGCGCTAAAACGGCCGATTTGACCTCTTTGTGGTAACGAGGTATGGATCGCTCATAATCCTGCGCCTGCAAATCCCGCAGTTTTTGCTCGTATTTTTTATATGGTATATCAGGACATGCTTGTTAATCACTCAAACAGAAAATAACCAGCGCTTTAAAACCATCACTGGGAATTCATCTCCTCCAAAATCTTTTTTAAACTTGTAAATATTAGAATCATAAAATGATGAACCACCAAAATCATAAACCTTATATCCTTTCTCTATTCCCCAAAGCATACTTTCCAAATGCATAGGTATAGATAATAATGGACTGCTACCTAATGATGTTGCTCCAATATAATGATACATACATTTTTCTTGTTTATCCAATAAATAGAGATGGTAACCTTCCGCACCTTGTAAGTCTGTTCCTATAACAAGCAGATGCTTTTTAGACATAATTTTACTTATTAACTCAAAATGTTTTAGGCTTTTTTGCTTGGCTCCAATTGATCTCATCCTCTTACAGTATATTGAATAGAATTTATCTATTTCCGCTGATAAATCTGTAAGTCTTATTGAAATTTTAGACTTTAAACTTCGTCTAACGTCATTTCGACGCTTTTAAGTAAACGTCTTTATAAGCTCATCATAGCCTCCATTGAGTTCTTTGCGAAACATCATGCCGTAACATAAGAGACTATAATGCTTTAAAAAATTTGATTTATTTTTGTATCGAAGAAAGGTATATGGCGGATATACATATATCCTGTGAAAAATAGCCCATTCCTTACGTGCAATGGAAGAAATATATTTATCTATTAAACAAATACATCTCTCTGGATCTTTCAGAATAACTGGAGCAACATGCGTTTCCAAGGCCTTAAAGATCCAAGCATTTTTTATATGCCCTGCAATAAGAGGTAGAGCTGCGATAGGAACTCCAGATTTTAATACAACCATACTTCTGTCCTTTATCAGTCCGCTTTCCGAAACAATAATTTTTCTCCAATCGGAAGATGCATAAATTCTATTAATATCTCCCTGCAAGAGGATTGAATCCCACTTTTCATTCGAGAGTTGCGATAAGGCAAAATCAGATCCCATGATTATCCAATCTGTCGTCTCAATAAAAGCTGTTGATAATGTTGACGATTTTACTATTAATTAAAGTCCAATCATATTTTTGTGCGGTCAAGTATGCTTCTCTTTTGATTCCATTTATGTTCTTCCAGTTCCTGTTAATCCAAATAATAATATCACAAAATGTTCTAATATCTCCTGGGGGAAACAGGAAGCCATTTTCTCTATCTTGAATGAGAGTAGAAACACCTTCTAATTTGGAAGCAATGACAATCTTTTCCATGGCCATATATTCCAGTATCTTGATCGGGTAAATATAATCATATTGAGGTACCTTGGGAAAGGGGAATGCACATATTGTAGCTGAAGCAAGATATTCCATTGCCTCTTTATGTCGCAGATATCCTGTTACTAGGATTCGCCTATTGAGACCAGAGTCTGATGAAAGAATGTTTTTTAACCATTTTTCTTCCTTAGGATCATAATCTCCTATTAGAATTAGTTGAATGTTAGGAATTTCCTTTTTTAATCTATCAACAGCTTCAACGAGGAGATTGACTCCGGCAAGCATGGAGACACAACCAATATAGACAATTGAGAAAAAATTTCTTTTCTTTATATAATTTTGATCTTCTTTCTTAGCAATGACTTTTCTGATCAAGTCAATACGTGCTATATCACATCCATTAGGCACGAAATGGACCTTTCCTTCCGGTACTCCAAGCTTATGCAAGATTTCTCGAAAAGACGGTGACAGAGCTATAATAAATAAATCAGCAAACTTTATACAGTGTATAGATAATACATATGATAACTTGAGAAACAGCAATTTCATCCATTTTTTTCTTTTAAAACGTAGATACTCCAGAATGGGTAACTGGGGATGATCCCATATATCCAATATCCATCTAAATCCAACGGTTTTAAAAAGAAAACCCGACAAAACGCTCGTTGAGTGAAAAGTCGTATAAACCATCACCTCTTGTTGTCTGCTTTTTAGAAGACCATCTCTCCAGGCATTAAACAGACACCAGAAAGGAAATAAAAATCTCAACCAAGTAGGATACGCAAATTTTCTAATTAAAGATGCTGCATTAGAGACAGTAACTGGTACTTGAATTTTGGGATTAGCTAAATAAATATAGGCATCAAAATTTTTTGAAAGAATATGTGCCCTTTGATATTGCGTACGATTCGGATCATTAGCAATGGCAACGCCAATAAATATTATCTTTTTTGCCATGTTTATTTTTTTGAATATGGATAGTTAAGCCAATATCCTAGATCAATACCAACGATCGCAGACATAGTCTTTATAGGTTCGGAAAATTCTTCTGCCAAATGTGTCCATATTTCCTCTCCCATTGGAGGATACTTGGTAGGCTTTAAAATAAGATCTCTCATTGTATCCAGAATGCGCTTGAGAGGTGCAATCATAAATGATGGTGTTATCGCTTTGACATTCTGCGTCAATATTTCATTTCTCAAAATCTTAGACAATAAACGGTTTCGGGGAACTGCCGAGGGGTTAACTTGGCTGATTGTTGGTAAGATATTGAATGGAGGTAAATCAAGAAACTTCAAAATTTCATTAACACACTTCAAAGGGTTTTGCTTCAAATTTTCATATAATAGAATTTCGATTTGATCATCCTTAAACAAACTAAAATACCTCTTAAGATGGATATCATAACGGCTCACATAAATCATTTCTTTGATTCTTTGTGTCCTCTCCAAAACCATTTTATGAAAATCGGGAAGTTTTTCCCCTGCCTTTATATCCTGCCAATAATTTGAGTACACACGCTCAATCGGATTTCTAAGAATAAAAATCAATTTTACATCAGGAATGTGCTTCTTGATTAATTTTGGCGACTCCGGATCGTACATATAAATGGTAGATGCCTCTCCGATGTGCCGTTGGCCTTGATAATCAAAGAAATTCTTCTGATAAAAATCCATTCCTCTATTATAGTTGCCAAAGTTCTTATATGTTGAAAAGAAAGCTGGTTCCTTTGATGCAGGCATAAAAATATCTTTATGCCTGCTAAGAACATCAGCCAGATAACTGGTTCCACTCTTACCAGCTCCTGGTATGAGAAATGTCGGAAGCACTAAAGGCATTTTAGTCTCTTACTTTCTGCAATCTATTCTCGATTATTTTATTAAAAAATCCTGCGATTAATAATTCGTATTTTGAGAGCCCTGTTTTCCATTTATCATCATACCTAATGCCTACATAATTTTTCCGCATCCTTGTAGGATTACCTCCTATATTATGATGAACATGATTGGAATAATTCAGCATATCTTCCTCAAAATTGATTCCAGCCATCTGACAAATCTTTAGCAATTCTTCTTTTGGGTTTAATGCAAGGTCTTTATATCTCACTATTACTCTGTTCTCAGGATTTATTTTTTCTAAGGAGTCAATAACCACCCCTAAAAGGGGTGGCTTGATGGGGACCCTAAAAGGGTCAATTCTTATTTCCAAAGTTTTTGTTGCTCTATGTTTTTATCTTGGTGTCTTTGCCACTTCACATATTTCTTTAT
>JALTEL010000025.1 GCA_027073945.1 Caldifarciminota bacterium
AAGAAGTATCCCGATGCATCTGTGGTTTGCTATGTCAATACTTATGCAGATGTAAAGGCAATTTGTGATGTGTGCTGCACGTCAAGAAATGCTGTAAGCGTTGTCAGAGGTATAAAGAATAAGCAAATTATATTCGTACCTGATAAAAATTTAGGGGCTTATGTACAGGCTAATGTCCCTGAAAAAGATATAATCCTTTACCCCGGTTTTTGTTATGTACATAATGATATAAAAAAAGAACAGGTTATTGAGGCGAAAAAAAGGCATCCCGAGGCCCTTTTTGTGGCACATCCGGAGTGCAGCCGGGAAGTTCTTTCTCTTGCGGATAAAGTTGCCTCAACAAACGGTATGGTTAAATTTGTCAGAGAATCCCGGGCAAAAGAGTTCATTATTGGAACAGAGGTGGATATGGTTACAAGACTGATCAGGGAAAATCCCGATAAAACCTTTTATCCTATTGCAAATAAATCAATTTGCAGGGGTATGAAAACAATAAGTCTAACTGATATATACAATTCCCTTTTAAAGGAGCAGTATGAAATAATAATTCCCGAAGATATTCGCATAAAAGCGGAGAAAGCTTTGAATGAAATGATCAAATATGGATGAAGCGCTAATTCTGTTAAGCGGCGGAGTGGATTCCACCGTTGCTCTTTTCAAACTACTTGATGCAGGATATAAAATAACTGGTCTTGTTTTAAAATTAAGCAGCAGTGTACCGGATTCCGCACACCTGAAAAACATAGAAAATATAAGTAAAGATACGGGAATTGAAGTAATTGTGAAAGATATAGAACACTACTTCAAGAAAACTATTATTGACCATTTTGTTTCTGTATATGCAGCCGGGAAAACGCCAAATCCGTGTGCAAGATGTAACAGATGGATAAAATTCAATTTCGGCATTGAAATTGCAAATGAGCTTGGCATATACCACATAGCCACGGGACATTACGCTGATAAAACAGAGTTTAACGGGAAAAAACTTTTGAAAATAGCAAAGGATAGAATAAAATCCCAGGAGTATTTTCTTGCCAGGTTAACTGAGGAACAAATTGAACGAGCTATATTCCCCTTATCACACATGACAAAAAAAGAAGTGGATGATTATTACAATTCACGTTTATACCTCCATAAATTGCCTGAGAGCCAGGATATATGCTTTTTAAGAGAACAAACACATCTTGAACTGATAAGTTCATATGGCGTCGAAGGTAGAGGAAACTTAGTAGATGAAAATGGAATTGTCATCGGTAAACATAACGGATATTTCAAATATACATTGGGGCAGAGGAGAGGTACCGGTTATGCTGCTGGAGAAAGAGTTTATGTGAAACATATAGATCCGCTTACCCATGATGTGGCTCTGGGCAGTAAAGAAAGTTTACAATGCTCTGAATTTGATATTGAAGAACCTATATTTTATATAACTCCTGTTCCGAACTACGGTATTGATGTAAAAGTTCGGTATAGTAAAAAAACAGTGCCCGGTATACTGGAATTTAACAATAATCAATGGCTTGTGAAACTTGATATGCCGTCATACAATGTTGTACCAGGACAACTTGCCGTGTTTTACAAGGATAATACGGTGATAGGGTCTGGATGGATAAAATAAAAGTCTTGAGCCTATTCTCCGGCGGACTTGATAGCCTGATTGCATCAAGACTTATGGTTGACAAAGGATTCGATGTTACAGGGCTATTTATTTATACTCCTTTTTTATCCAAAAAAACACACGAAGAAACAGTTAATGAAATTGAAAATATCGCCCGACAGATTCCAATGAGACTCATTGTGCAGGACGTACTCTTTGACTATATAGATATGTTGAAATCTCCTTTGCATGGATATGGAAGCCAGTTCAACCCGTGTATCGACTGCAAAATCTACTTTCTCAAAAAAGCAAAACAACTGATGCTTGAAATAGGCGCATCTTTCATAATAACAGGTGATGTAATATATCAAAGAGGTATGTCTCAGAGGCTTGATGCGCTATACCTTATTGAAAAAGAGGCTGAGTTGAAAGGGCTTGTTGTAAGGCCATTGTCTCTATCTTTTCTCCGGGAAACCACTATAGAGCAACAGGGAATTTTAAAGAGAGCTGACTTTCCTTCTATTAGCGGTAGGGGAAGAGACATGCAACTTAATTTACTCAAGCAAATGCATATCAAAAATTACACTCAGCCAGCAGGTGGATGCCTCCTAACTGACCCTGAATATTCCACAAAAATCAAGACCTTAATTAAGTTTGATAAACTGAATCTAATTAGTGCGGAATTACTAAAACATGGTAGATTAATACTGAAGGAAGGCATTTATGTGGCTGGAAGGGATATGCGGGATAATAAAAACATAGAAATTCTATACAGTAAACATCCGATTTTTACTTTGCTCAAGCCTGATTTTAGCGGGCCGACTGTCGCTCTCATAGAAGGTACAATTAAAACCGCAAAAAATATTGTATATGCATACTCAAAGGTAAAGTTCGGTAAGATTGACATTAGAAAACCTCAAGAAAAATACTATGAGGATTGAAACAAAACTAAAAATAAAACATGTTTTTGACTTTATATTTAGCCTTGTGGGTTTGGTATTACTTTTACCATTATTATTGCTTATCGGACTCTTTATACGTGTAGATTCAAAAGGTCCTGTGTTGTTTATTCAAGAGAGAGTTGGAAAAGATGGCAAGCTCTTTAAAATTTTGAAATTCAGAACAATGTTGCACAGAAAAAGGTTACAACATGTAGAAATAGAGGATGATAACCCCGAGCTTACAAGAATGGGAAAATTCCTGAGAAAGACCAAGATAGATGAATTGCCGCAATTATTCAACGTTTTAAAAGGCGATATGAGCCTTGTGGGCCCGAGGCCCACCCTTTTGGAACAGGTTGTCAAATACACACCATGGCAAAGAACCCGCTTGAAGATGCGTCCGGGTATGACTGGCTGGGCACAGATAAAAGGCGGTAATCACCTGCCATGGGAGACCCGAATTGAATATGATAATTTCTACATTAAGAATTGGTCATTCGGACTGGATATACGCATACTTTTCGAAACTCCTTTCTTTATTTTAAAAGAACTTGGGATCAGAGTCAGAATAAAAGACTTATGCCAATAAATCCAACATTCTGGCAAATCTCTCAACACCTTTTTCCAAGCTCCAATTTGCAAATACGTAGGATTGTGCTTTTTGTCCCATTATATCAATTAACTGGGGACTGGTTATAAACCGTTCCATATATAATTTAAGAGCTTCTACATTATCGGGCTCTATTACATAACCGTTTTCTCCATGCGAAATAAGGTCAAAAGCGGCACCCGTTGTGTACGTGGTTATAACAGGCATTCCTGCAGCCATAGCCTCATTTACAGCAACCCCCCATCCATCATATCTCGATGGGAAAACAAAAACATCCCCTTTCTTGTAAAAGCCTGGTAACTCATTCCAGTTATGAAATCCATACATAAAAACATTCTCTAATTTATGTTGAGTAATATATCTATTTATAAAATTTCTAATATTACCATCACCCAGAAAATGCATTTCAATATTCTTATAATATCTGTAAAGATCTGCATATGCTTCGATTATAACATCCACGCCTTTACGCCTTATCAAGCTGCCGCTGAACATAAATTTCACTCTTGTGGTTTTTTCTCTATGTGCTTTTTTGTATCTATTTAAGTTACAGTAATAAGGCAAATTGAACACGGGCACGTTAAAAACTTCATTGTAAATACGTGCAGCGCAGGAACCTATCCCTGCTATTAAGTTTACATGCTTAAGCGCCCATAATACACGCTTTTTCGAGCCAATATGTGCTAATTTAGGCTTTTCAGCCCAGAAAATCCATTTTTTGTTTGAATTTGCAAGAAAATTGATTGCTATGAATTCTTCGGGAAGATTGTATCCGGATATTATGTAAATATCAAATTGCTCATTGAGTATAGCCAGAGTATATTTGATTCTTTTTGCAAGGCTTCCGCTCAGAATCTCATGTTGAAACCTCATATCCTCTGGCATTGACCATTTCCTTTTCTGAACGCTTTTTCTCAAAAAAACAACCTTCAAATTCACAAAAACAGAAGCAAGAGCATTAAAAAACTCCAATTGATATGGACTTGGCATATTGGTTATTATCAAGACTTTTCTTTTATCCGCATTCATTGTACTATTTTAATTATAACATAGAATAACTGTTTAACAAAATCATTGTCTTATAATATTACCTTCTAAGATACATACATTTCATTTTCCGCAGAAGGCACTTTATAA
>JALTEL010000026.1:0-9374 GCA_027073945.1 Caldifarciminota bacterium
ATATGTCAAGCACTATAATCATTAATATTGGCACTACCTTTCTGAACGCTGAATATACTGCCACTAATAATTACAAACACTTACAAATATTAAATCCGAAAAATTGTGATTTGGTGTCAAAGATCAGCTAAAGTCTATTTTTTCTTTTTGTACTCGTAAAACCCCTTTCCTGCTTTACGCCCAAGCCAACCCGCTGCAATCATTTTTTTCATTAATACTGGCGGGAAAAAGATGGGATCGCCGGTCTCTTTATACACAGCCATAGCTCCGTTATATGTAACATCAAGACCCACTAAATCTTGCAGCTCAAGGGGTCCCATTGGATGACCCAAACCCAACTTTGCAGCAGTGTCGATATCCTCTTTAGTAGCTATGCCAGCTTCTAACATCCGTATAGCATTTAGGCGAAAGGGATATTGAAGGTAGTTTACAATAAACCCAGGGGTGTCTTTAGCAATGATGACAGTCTTTCCGAGAGATTTTCCAAATGCTTTTCCAATTTCGAGAGCTTCCTCACTGGTGGCAATGGATTTAACGATTTCAACCAACCTCATTATCGGTACAGGATTCATGAAGTGGAGCCCCAATACTTTCTGCGGTCTCTTGGTGGCAGAAGCCATATCAATAATCGATAGGCTAGATGTATTACTAGCGAGAATGGCATGTTCGTGGCAGACAGAATCAAGTCTTCTAAAGATCTTCTTTTTAAGATCCAAATCTTCGTAGACGGCCTCAATTACCAGGTCACATTCAGATAAATCCTTATACTCAATAGTACCATTAATCCGGCTCAGAGTTAATTCTTTATCTTGCCGGGATACCTTTCCTTTTTCAATACCTTTCGTTAAAAAGGAATCTATAGATGAAAGTCCCTTTTCCAAAAGCTCCTTGTTATTTTCTAAAACGACCACATCATATCCTGCCTGAGCACAAACTTGCGTAATGCCAGAACCCATAGTCCCACAGCCAACTACCCCCACTTTTTTAATTTCCATATAACTACCCTCCTTAGTACTACCACTCTATTTGTCATTTTGCTTTAAAAACAGGCTCTCGCTTTTCTTTGAAAGCCCTTCTTCCTTCTTCATAATCTTCAGTTTCATATAAAGGCAATGCTAACATATTTTCAGTCCATAGTGCCTCCTCAATAGATAACCCTCTGTTTTTAATCAATGCTTCTTTGATTCTCCTTGACGAGAGCGGTGAAACCTTGCATAATTTTTCCGCCCACGCCATAGCCTCAGGCATCACCTGCTCCGGTGGTACAACCTTATTTACCAAACCAATTCTGTAGGCCTCCTCAGCATCAATTGGATCGCCCGTTAACATCATTTCAGCCGCCTTAGACAAACCTATTAGATCAGGTAACCTAACAGTTCCCCCTAATCTGGACATAATTCCTAATTTTACCTCAGGTGAGGCAAAACGTGCCTTTTCTGACGCTATTCTCAAGTCACAGGCTAGAGCTAACTCTAAACCGCCACCCATCGCTACGCCATTAATGGCGGCGATAAGAGGTTTCCATAGTTCCATACCTCGCATTACTGTTGTTGGGAAAAGCCATGGCCTTGACTTAGTCTCCTTTACAAAAGGAAGCCAGCTTTTAATGTCAGCTCCAGCGCAAAAGGCCTTTTCTCCGGCACCAGTGATAATGCCTACCCATAACTCATCGTCCGCTCTGAAATCCTCCAATGCGCCATGCAATTCATGCATCAATTGTGGGCTTAGAGCATTCAAAACCTTAGGACGATTAAGCGTGAATATCGCTATTTTACCCTCTTTTTTATATTCGAGATCCATAAAAAACCTCCCTTATTTAGTTTCCCCCAACAAATTTATCCTTGGGAATTTGAATCTGACTTTCTTTTTAATGTCTCACACCTGAGTCCTAGCTCATTATAAGCAGGCCCAAGACACAGATTATCCGAAACACATTTTGATCTTGATCGGTCTCCTGACTGCCACCGTCTTATAAGGTGGGGCTCGCAAATGAATGGCCTTGACATTGCTATAAAATCGGCGCACTTAGTTTCAACAAGTTTCTTAGCCACATCAAAAGAACGAATTCCACCAACAATGATGACCGGGATGTTTACAGCTTGTTTAATTTTATAGGCATTGTCTGCAAACCATGCTTCATCTTTCTTGTCCTTAACTCCTCTCCGGATATGGGACAGGGGTTCAGAATATCTAGAGCCGCCGCTTACCTCTATCGCATCTACACCTATTTTGGCAATCTCTTTTGAAACCCAAACAGATTCCTTAATTGTTAAACCTCCTTCTATAAAATCTTCCGAAGCCAATTTGACAAGGACTGGAAAATCGTTTCCAACCTCTTTTCGCAGCTGCCGGCAAATCTCAAACAAGAATCTGGCCCTATTCTCAATAGTGCCTCCATACAAATCAGTTCTTTCGTTCCAAACAGGGGAAAGAAATTGATTGATTAGGTAACCATGAGCTGCATGAATCTGCACTGCGCTGAAACCTGCTTCCTTGGCCCTTTTGCCTGCTAATGCATAGGCACTTACTACATCGCGAATCTCTTTAATGCTCAAACCCCTTGAGTATTCCCCGTATATATTCTTAAACGGGGACGGAGAAATTATAGGCCCAGAGATCCAACCGGATTTTGTATGACCACCCGCGTGAGATAATTGTATAGCTATTCGGCTGTTAGAATGCTTCGCTATCGATGAAACTCTTTCTAGCCCTTCGAGAAAAACATCTGAGAAAATTGCGGTCTGTCTGGGAGTACCTTTCCCGTTAGGGAGTACGTATGCATGTCCGAGTATTATCAAACCTATATCCCCCTGGGCCAACTCCGAAATGAAGTCGGCGAGTTCTTTTGTACATTTCCCCTCCTGGGTGGCTCGAGCCTCCCATGTTGCGGACCTAATAAATCGGTTTTTGATGGTTAGCCCACGAATAGCAGTTTCATCAAATAGTAATGACATGGATGCTCCTATGTATGGCGTTTGCCTACCCTAAAAAAGAGTTGATTTAAGTCGAGAATTTCCCTTCCTTTATAGCCTTTACTTTTCATAGTTTTCAACAATAGCACAAATCCCTTGGCCTCCCCCACCACAAATAGTTTCTAATCCATACCTGACGTTACGTCTTTTCATCTCATGAAGTAGTGTTACCAATCTCATCGCACCTGTGGCCGCAATGGGATGACCAAGAGAGATACCAGAACCATTGACATTTATCTTCTTATCAAAATCTTCATGTTTGATACCCATCATTCGCGCGTCTGCCAAGGCTTGAACTGCAAATGCCTCCTGTATTTCAATAAGTTGTACTTGATCTAAAGTAACTGATGCTTTTCCCAAGGCTTTATTTACAGAGGCAGGGACTGCAGGATAGGTAAGTGTCGGGTCGCTACTAGCAACAACACAAGACCTAAAATATGCAAAGGGTTTTACACCCAATTCCTTAGCCTTTCGCTTACTCATCAACACCACAGCCGCAGCGCCATCATTTTCTGAAGATGAGTTGCCCGCTGTACACACCCCCCCGGGATAAACGCTAGGCAACTTGGAGAGTTTCTCTAAAGAAGTATCTCGACGTGGTGTTTCATCCTTATCAAAAAGTAGTCTGTCCTTTTTTTGAGGAATGGAAATGGGGACTATTTCCTCAGCAAACTTTCCGGAATCTATAGCAGAAATTGCTTTCTGGTGACTTCGTAAGGCCCATTCATCCGCCTCTTTACGGGTAATACCTTCTTTTTTAGCGGCGGTTTCAGCCCAGGTCATCATAGAATTCAGCTCGCCGTATCTCTCAACAGGCTGAGACATTACTCGTGCTCGTTGAATTCTATCATAAAGAGGTATTCCCCACATGGATAGGGCACCATGCCCTCTTGGCATAAAGCCCCATTTTTCTTCTTTCTTTCCACCCAAGCCCCATTTTATTTCCCCTGAGACATAAAGTTCTGCCTGGCTCATGTTTTCCATGCCACCTGCAACAATAATATCTGCGTTACCTGTTTGGATCTTCATTACCCCGAAAAAAATGGCATCTAATCCAGAACAACAACGGCGGTCCAATGTAACGCCTGGAACGAAATCCGGCCATCCCGCATCAAGAAGGGCTACTCGTGCACAGTTTGCGCATTCACCGTTCTGGTAGGATTGCCCCATAATTACGTCATCCACTAAATCGGGATCAATCTCAGCCTTTTTTAATAGTTCTTTAAACACTGCACTTGCGAGTTTGTAGGCAGGTATCTCCCGCAAAGCACCACCATATCTGCCTATGGGTGTTCTAACGCCACTTACAATAACTACCTCTTCCATTAGCAATCTCCTTTCCGAAATAAATTTATCTAAGTTGCCACTTCGGCTTGCGCTTCTCAATGAATGCCCTTTTTGCCTCAATAGAATCCTCTGAATTCCACACGGGAGGTGAAATTTTCTCCACTAAAGAGAGGGCGCTTTGGTAATCCATGTAACGAGTACGTAAAAGCATTTCTTTCGATGCCCAAACCGATAAAGGTCCACACTCACAAATCTCCTCAGCTACCTTTGTCGCCTCGGACACAAGCTCTCTCTCTGAAACAATTTTATTGACTAAACCTATTTGATAAGCTCTTTGAGCATCAATAGGTTTTGCGGTGAACAAAATCTCACTTACAACACCACGAGGCAAATAATTAGAGAGAAAAGGCGCAATTAATACAGGAATGTTAACCCTAGCCTCCCCTGTCCCGAAGAGAGCATTGTCGGCAGAAATCCGGATATCAGCTTCAAGAGCTAGCCAAAAACCAGCGCCATTTACGTGACCCTGTGTTGCCGCAATTATGGGCTTCCACACTTTATAGTTAGAAGGACCGATAGGTTTATCGCCAAAAAGCAGTGATTGGCGAAACTCCCATTTCCCCCTTTCCATTTCTTTTACATCTGCACCTGCACAGAAAGATTTTCCTTTGCCACTTAGAACACCAACCCAAATGTCTTTATCTTCTTTAAAATCCAGCCAGACATCAATAAGCGCATTACCCATAGATCGATTGATAGCATTTAAGCTTTTAGGCCTATTTAGTTTAATATAAGCAATGTTTCCTCTTTTTTCGTATTCAATTTCCGACATATACTCTCCCTCACAAAAAAATTTACCCATTAAAAATCTTTTTTCCCTCTATCCCTTATTATCTCTATGAGGAATTTTCTTGCATCAAGCACATGGGATCTCATCAGATTTGCCGCACCTACAATATCTCTCCGTGCAACTAATTTGATGATTTTCCGGTGAGACGCTAAATATTTATCTATATGAGATGGCAAAGTTTGACCTTCAAGCACCACCCTATATATGCTTTTACGAAGACTTGAAATAACTTTCCACAATTTCTCATTTCTTGCTTTTTCTACAAAAAATCTGTGGAACTCAGAGTTTAATTCCACATAGGCAGAAAACTTTCTACATTTAACGCTATCCTCCATTGATTCTTGTAATCTCTTAAGAAAAGCAATATCTTTTTCCTTGAAATTATCTGTGGCATTCTCTATAGCAAACCCCTCAAGCAAGGCAACCAGTTCATATGTATCGGACAACTCCTTAGAAGATATCTTCCTAACAACAGCCCCCACATTTTTTCTGTGAACAATAAACCCCTCTTTTTCCAATTGAAGTAACGCTTCACGAACCGGACTACGGCTTACATTAAACTTCTTAGCCAGTTCGCTCTCAACCAATTTCTCGCCCGGATATATTTTCCCACTGGCAATATCTTCAAGAATTTCACTGTAAATCGTATCTCTAATAGATTTCTCTTTGAAAGAAACAACTTTCACTTCTTAAAGCTCCTCCCCACTTTATTGTATATATAAATTTATCCTGTCAAAACTAATACATCAAGACAGTAAATTTATATCTATGCTTGTCTAAAAATATTTATATCCCACCATAAAAGCAAACCGATATGAAGAAAAAAATAATTTTTCATACGGCCAAGTATTTTTGTTTGATTTCATTGTCTGCTTTTACCTTTTCCGAATTAGCACTATATTTAATAACTCCCTTTTCAAGCAAGTAGACCCAGTCAGAAAGGGCTAAAGAAAAGTTTACGTTTTGCTCCGCAATGAAAATGGTTAAACCTTCTTTTTCCCTCAGTAGTTTCACCAAATTGAATAATTCAATAACAATTTGTGGAGCAAGTCCCTCACATGGTTCATCTAACAGTATCAATTCAGGATTCCCCATCAGTGTTCTTGCTATCGATAGCATCTGCTGCTCGCCACCACTCAGGTTTTTCCCTTTGTTGTTCTTTCTCTCCTCCAAAACAGGAAAATAGTTATAAACCTTTTTAATGTTCCAGTTTCGGGTCCCTAATGGTGAATCCTTTATAGCAATTTCAAGGTTATCTTTAACAGTAATTTCTGGAAAAATTTCCCTATCTTCAGGGACAATTCCTATGCCAAGCTTCGCTATTTCGAATGCCTTTTTACCTTGTATATTTATACCTTTAAACTTAATAGTCCCATGCTTTGGGGGCGTCAAGCCCATAATACTTCTGAATGTTGTAGTTTTCCCAGCACCGTTTCTCCCCAGTAAAGCAACAATCTGCCCCTTCTCTACTTTCAAAGAAATCTCCTGCAATATATGGCTCTTACCATAGAATGTATCAACAGTATCTACCTCTAAAATAGCCAATCTTCTTCCCCCAAGTATATCTTCCTTACCATTTCATTTTCCCGAATCTCCTCCGGTGCCCCTTGGCATACGATCTTACCGTGATGCATTACTACAATCCTTTGGGCAAGGGAAAATACCACCTTCATGTCATGTTCTGTAATAATTAAAGTAAGCCCAAATTTTTCAGATAGCTCTTTAATCAGATACATTGTATTTTCTGTTTCCATTGGGTTCATGCCTGCTGTTGGTTCATCCAAAAGCAACAACATAGGCTTCACCGCAATTGCCATACCAAGTTCCAATTTTCTCCTCTCCCCATATGAAAGAATATCAGCATTTTGGTTCTCCAAGTTCTTAAGACCCATTTTCTCTATGATCTCAACTGTTTTTTTATTTATGGTATTAAGAGCTTCTACTGGCCAAAAAAAAATGAAGCTTTTAGATTCCCTTGCTAATACAGGAATGCGGACATTTTTATATACACTTAGATTTTTAAAGACATTAGATATTTGGAAAGACCTACCTACTGACTTTCTTACGATTTTGTTTGGCGGGAGACCTGTAATATCTTCGCCTCTAAACAAAATTCTGCCCTTGTCAGGCTTTAGAAGACCCGTCACAATATTAAAAAATGTCGTTTTCCCAGCACCATTTGGCCCAATCAAAGCAACAACTTCCCTCTGATTAACTTCCAAATCAAGATTGTCAACGGCATTAAGTTTACCAAAACTTTTGCATAAATTCTCAATTCTCAAAAAGCTCATTTATTCACCCTTTTCATAGTTCTTATTCTTTCTGAGATAAACCCCATAATACCACTTGGTAGATAGATAATAAGAAAGATCAAGAGCAATCCGTACCAAAACATCCAGTACTCTGTAAATTCCATTATCCATTCTTTTATCAAAATAAAAACAATAGATCCGATGATCGGACCAGAGATTGTATACATACCTCCAAGTATGCTTATTAGTAAAGGCTCAGCAGATTTTGACCAATGTAACACATCTGGAGTAACTATCCCTTCCAAGGGAGCAAAAATTGCGCCTGAAACCCCCGCAAAAAATCCAGCAATTACAAACGAGCCCAATCTATAATTACTGATATTTAACCCTGAAAATTTAGTTTTCAATGGGTTATCTCTAATAGCTTGCAAGGTTTCACCAAAAGGTGATTTTATAATTAGAGAGAGCGTGACTACAGAAAGTGAAACAATTAAAAGCACAAAATAATAATAATGAATTGAAGGAGAGAGATCAATTCCTAATAGGGTATGTCTTGGGATACCTACAATACCATCATCTCCTCCTGTTAAATTGATCCATTTATATGCGACAGCGTAGAAAATTTGCGAAAATGAAAGTGTCAAAATGGCGAAATAGAAGGCCCTGAGATGAATGCAAAAGAACCCAATTACCAAAGCTAAAAAGGCGCAAATCCCTGCACAAAATAGTATCGCCAATAGAAATGAAGTTTCAGTGTTCTTCAGCAACAAGGAGACCATATAGGCACCTACACCGAAAAAAGCCGCTTGCCCAAAAGATAGGAGACCTGTATACCCCAACAACAAGTTCGTACTTTCAGCATATAAACTTATAACCAAAATTTCCGTCAATAAATAGATATAATACCCCGTTAAATAAAAAGGTACAAATATCAAGAAAAGGAAAAGGAAAGATATTAAATACATGGGTCTCATTAAGGTTTTTATCATTTTAGGCATTCCTCAAACCCTTTTAAAAAGCACTAAATTTGTTTCCCAAAAAAGCCCTCAGGCTTTGTCAGCAGAACAATGATTATTAAAATATAGGTGAACACCATTGCTAAGCCCGGCATATAATGCACACCGAATGTATTGATTTCGCCAACCAAAATAGAGCAAATAAATGCTCCTTTAATACTTCCAACTCCACCAATAATAATTATTGCAAATGCTAAGATAATTATACTATCTCCCATCCCGAGAGTTACTGCCATCAACGGTCCAGCCAAACCGCCCGCCAAACCTGCCAAAGCAGCTCCCATCATAAAAACAAGCGTGAAAAGCTTAGGGACATTTATACCTAAAGCACTTAGCATCTCTTTATTAGACGCTCCAGCCCGAATAATTTTCCCCAACTTTGTCTTATCGAAAATCAACCATAAAATCAGAGCAACACCAAAACCAAAAAAAATCAAGAAAATACTATAAGTAGGGAAATTTACACCCCCTGGGAGGAGAATAGCTCCTGCCAAAACTTCCGGTGTCTTTATGCTTTTATAGGACGTGCCCCAAAGGAATTTAGAAGAGTCTTCCAATATGAATATGAAACTGAATGTCATAAGAAGCTGTAACTCATGAGACCTTCCATAAATGCGTCTTAACGGTAATAACTCAAAAACAGCTCCTATAACAGCTAGGGACAAAGTAGCAACAAATAAAGCAACAAAAAAATTGGATTGTAAGATATGAGTCATAAAATAATAGGTGATATATGCACCAAACATATAGAAGCTTCCATGCGCAAAGTTTGGGATTTCTAACAGGCCAAATATGATTGTCAATCCGGAAGCAACAAGGAACAACAACATCCCATACGACAAACCCATCATAAACTGCAAAAACACAAATCCAATATTCATTACAAAAATACACCTTCAGAAAGGAGATGGCTTTAGTTTGTGTGCCAATTTAAAATATAGCCATCCCCCCTCTGTTTTTAAAATCAGCCTTTCCGGATTCTCATACTTTTCTCATT
>JALTEL010000026.1:9384-13522 GCA_027073945.1 Caldifarciminota bacterium
TCTCATTTTACATCCCGTTTGATCAAGAGGCATTGCTAATTCTCTACCTTTTACTGTAAAATATGTTTTTGGATCATAAACCCAAAAGGGGTATTTTTTGTCTTTGTGAAACTTGCCAAGAAGGACCACTTCATCTATTCCACTATGATCCTGTGGACGAATCCATTTTTCCCCCTCAGGAACTTCAATTTCAAGTCCTTCCAATGCTCTAATAACATCCCTTGTTTCTATAGTTCCTGCCTTTTCAATCGCAGATTTAAGAACCATTACAGCAGCATAACTTTCTTCAGCAACATCAGCCTCAGGATATGTGCCATATTTTTTAAGATACATATTCACATACTGCAGGTTTCTCTTTGTTTGCCTATAAAAAGGATAGTAACGCGCCTCACCCCAGAATGGAACCATCTCGTCACCCAAACCTACTGCAACCGCATGAGCCGTTGTATTGTTCACAAATGCCTTAATCTTATTAAAAAACCCGAAGGGTTTTGCCTGTTTTATAAAATTGATCAAATCTCCTGTCCATAGTGAAGTAAAAACACCTTCTGCACCAGATTCAAGTACGTCTGCGATGTAAGGTCTATAATCCTTTGCGCCAAAAGGGGCAAAAACCTCATGGACAATTTTAATATTCACCCCTTTTTCCTCCATACCCTTTTTGAACCAACTCCAAGAGCCATGACCGAATACATAGTCCGGATTTATCCCCGCCCACTTCTTCACCTCAGGTTCTCTCTCGCACATGCAATATGCGCTAGCTTTAGATGCCATGCTTGTTGATTCCCCAATCCTGAATACATAAGGGCTACACCCTTTCCCGGTATACTTGTCACTCATTGAAGTGGAAATAAAGATTTTCTTGAATCTTTCTGCTATAGGAACGCATGCAAGTCCTACTCCACTTGAATTAGTACCAAGAAGAAAGTCTACCTTATCCTGAACTATTAGTTTCCTAAATTTTCTTACCCCAACTGCAGGCTTAACTTGATCATCCTCTTGAATAATTTCTAATTTCCTACCTAGAATCCCACCTGTTCCGTTAATAATCTCCTCTGCAATTTTAGCACCTCTCATGGCTGGCCTTCCTTGTCCTGCCATGATCCCTGAAGTGGTGGCTATTTGCCCAAACTTTATTGGTTTTGACCCTGCCCTTAACCTGCTAGGAAAAGCAAGACCACTAGCAGCAGCTATTACCACTCCTTCCCCTACAGTTTTTATGAATTTACGTCTTGTTACTTTTTTCTTTGACATTTTGCTCCCCCCTCTTTAACTAAATTAATGTTGCATGTCGTGGAAAACTCTTAGCGCTAAACGCGCCAATTTGTCATCATCATTAGACCATTTCCCGCTTACCCCAATGCCACCAAGTTTATCTTGACTTAGTGTATTTTTAGGGCTGCCATCCATGCCACCTTTTCTTTTAATTACAACCCCACCCTCTATTCCAACCATCTTAGGATCACAGGTAAGCCAAGAGGCCATTTCTCGATTTCTGGTCTTCTGAAAATCAGCCCACGGTCCAGTATCTGTATTTACCCTACTCGCAGTATATGCTTTGTGTAAGGCCATATCGCAATACCATGGGTAAGCGCCGTCCTCTCTTGCAAAGAAAACAAGTTGGCCTTCAGCATCGACTATAGCAACAGCAACAGGCAGTTCTGGTGACATCTTCTTGGATTCTGCTAACACGGCATCACCCATTGCACGGGCTTCCACGTAACTAATAACATCCTTTTTATACACCTTTTTCACCTCTCCATTCTCAAATTAGACCTTTTTTTGCTATTTACAATCTTGTTTCCTCATTTCATAGCTTCCCTCCTTTATTATGAGTTGGTATGTCAAATGCGCCTTCCTTTGAATCATCTGATCTTCCTCCCTGTTTTTATGGTTAACATCTTAAATACTGTACATTTGAGCCGGCTTGTCTGAGCTCAAAGCTAGGGAATGCTTTTCATTTCCAGGATCCCCGGTTCATGAAGAGGCAGAATGATATCGGCAATATCTTTCATCTTTAAAAGGCTATTATAGGCTTTGACGGCATCAAGCATTATTCCTGGGAGAATGGTTGTCCCACCACCTGCCATAGGATGAGCAACTTTCGGATAGAAATTATCCTTAATGCTACATAAACCGCTTATAACAGCTTTACCCTTATCTGTTTCAATGCAAACGGCTTGCCCACCAGCGCTATGGCCAGGAGTAAAAAGAAGGTCGATTCCTTCATATAGATTTTGATCGCCCCTGACAAATTCAAAATCCAGCCCTTCAAAAAGCTCTCTTCGATATATACCTCCAAACGGAGCTGGGTTCTGAGCAAATCTTATCTCATCTTCTTGAACTATAACCTTTGCATTAGGACACTTCTTTGTATTGTAACAGTGATCAAAATGCAGGTGTGTTTGAATGACAATATCTATTTTTTCTGGCGTTAAGTTCACGGATTCGAGTGCTTCCTCGAAACTCATGATTGAATCCATTTTAATGTCTTTGAATTTAGGATGATAATTTTTATAATCTTTTGCCTCAATAGCCGTATCCACAAGGACGTTTTCTTCAAGACCCTCTATGTACCACATAACAAAAGGTCTAATAATTGGGGTGCCATAATCGGTAAGGAAAGTCATATACCCTTTTTCGCCAACATATTTTGACAAAACAAGGGGAATAATCCGAAAGCTCATAGGTAACTCCTCATTTTTTTTCGTAGGATTTTTCAAATATAGGTGTTTTCCTTGTCGACTTTTCAAGCGCTCCAGGTGAAACCCATTCTATCTCGGGTCGAATCTTAAGTCGATCGTGGAGTGCTTGAGTTATTTCCCTGGCCAAACCAGCAAGATCACCATGGCGTGTCTCTATACCATGCTCAAGTTTCAATTTTAGTGGTGGAACTACCCGTGGAGGAGGACTCTCGAGAACGATCCGCATCTCTCCCGTTACGGCAGGTGAAAATCCCTCAACTACCTTCTTAATAGCTGAAGGATAGATATTCACGCCCTTGACAACCAGCATATCATCGGCGCGACCTATCACTTTTACTCGCTTGCCTGGGAAACCGCAATGAGGACAAGGCTTTGTAAAAACTTGGACAATGTCCCCTGTGGCATATTTAACGAGTGGGCACGCTTCACGCTTAAGAGACGTGATAACCATTTCTCCAATAGCCCCGTCTTCTATAGGAACAGATTTTTTTGTGTCGGGGTCAACGATATCCTCAAAGCTTGTACAGAGGTCCGGTGAAATACCATGCATACCACTGTATTCATCTGCCTTGCATGTAACCCCAATAGCATGCCCTGCGGGAGCCCAATAATCATAAACAGGGCAACCATATGCTTCCTCAATACGTTTTTTTACTTCTGGAATGTTAACTCCTATCTCGCCTGTTAAAAACAGCCCCTTCATATTTAAATCTCTTACTTCCTTTCCTATAATATCAGGGGATTTGCCAATTAAATACTCTGAAAGCGATACTGTTGTAGCCATATAATCAACTCGTGTCAAATCAGCAAACTTTAACATTAATTCAGAACCAGCTCTGGCATCGATATCAATTGGTAGCGCACCTATACCCCTAACCCCCCAGAGAGTCATTGATGTTGCATAAATCCCTAGAGCAAAAACGAAGAGGACTCTGTCACCTTCTTTCACACCATTAAAGACAAAACGATGCCCCAGTCCCTTTGAAATTAAGTCAAGATCGTTCTTTGTAAAAGTGTAAGTAAATGTAGGAGTTCCAGTGGTACCAGATGTAGTACCGGTTAAATAGATTTTATGTGCCGGAGCACATAGATGTGTTCCAAAAGGATGGTTATCTCTTTCAAGGGATTCCTGAGCATTTATTCTTTCCTGCTCTTTGTTCATAAATATCGGCAACGCTCTTAGATCATCTAATGTTTTTATGTCTTCAGGTAACGCACCTACCTCATCAAACTTCTTTTTGTAAAACGACGAGTTCTCATAACAATACTTGAGCTGAGGAATAAGCCTCTTTTCCTGATATTCTTGTATTTGTTCCTGGGTATAATTATTGAAAACAGGATTGGAATAATAATTTCTGTTAGACATAAAAGTTGCCTCCTTTAACATTTAATATTGTATACTATTTTCCCTACTATATCACATACAATTTATT
>JALTEL010000027.1 GCA_027073945.1 Caldifarciminota bacterium
GTTTAGATACTTACTATTTCCAGTAAATATAGAATACATATTTTTTCTCCACCCATCAGTTAGATAAAGGTCAATAAGTTCGTCTATTTTTGTTTCTAACTCTACTGGTGATAATGAGAAAAAATCTTTCTCATAGAAGGCTTCTATAGCATATATTCCCCCATCCACGAATGGATTGCCTGTTGGGACAAAATAGGTTTTTGTGGGATTTTGTTTTTTCATTCTATTATCTCCATCATTCCAAATCCCTGGGAATTTTTTGCGCCCAGGCCTGCGTCATGGGCGAGCCTCATGTAAATAGGCGGTAAATTCAGTTCATAAATGCCAGACCACCCATGTATGACAAAGTCCTTGAACTTCACAATGTGAAAATTCCTTTTCCCGTCAACTTTAACCGGCTTGATATATGCCCCGTCCATTTCGGGTAAATTTTTAGTTGCTTTGTAGGCCGATGCCTTTTTTCTTATATTGTCAATGATGAGTTTGCTGAATTCCTGCTCCCATGGGCTGTAATAGTATGTTTTTTTCTTTCCTTCACCGTTTTTCAGTGTGCTGTAAACTGTTACGGGAGAGAGCATTTTGATGAGCGCAGGAGTTTCAAAATGTCTTTCCATTTCAACTTCGACGGCGTTCAGCAGACATTTCTGCCTGTTTAAAAGGATGTACTTTGCTTTGACAAGGTATTCCGCAAGGGATTCGAGAAACTTTGTGTAGGGTGAGGAAATCTTCAGATGCACGGGGCCTTTGAAAATCATATTCTTGTTGTAAAGCTCAAATCTGCCGACAAGCCTTGAAAATGTGAACAATTTGAATGTTCTTTTGTAATACTGGAAGCCCTCGTCGTGCATCCATACGGCAAGGGATTCTTCAAGATGACGGTAAATCATGGCCTGCACGAGATGGTTGTATTGAATGGGTAGAGTAATCACGTCTTTGTAAGCCGGAGAGAATTGCAGTTTAATTCTCATAAAACCGCACTATCTCCGACTTTGTGTACATAACAAGATTTTAGTGTATTTAAAACGTAATGTCAAGTAATTGCTTTGTAAGGTTGATGAATCGGTATATCATTGTAAAATCCGTAAATCCTCTCGTATGTTCGGACATGCTCAGCTTTGCTTGCTTATTCATATATTTTGCGTTAAAATAAAATAAAGCGCCCGTGGCTCAATAGGATAGAGCAACGGACTACGAATCCGTAGGTTGGGGGTTCGAATCCCTCCGGGCGCGTTTTTTTATTATATGGATGATGCATACTACATGCAAAAGGCCGTTTGGGAAGCCGAAATGGCTCTCAAAGAGGGAGAAGTGCCTGTCGGTGCCGTAATAGTTAAGGGAGACAGGATAATAGGAAAAGGACATAACAGAACAGAGGCGCTTAAAGACCCTACGGCTCACGCTGAAATAATAGCGATAGGAGCTGCGGCCAGCTATCTTGATAACTGGAGACTTAACGGGTGTAAGCTCTATGTTACTTCAGAGCCATGCGTAATGTGTGCGGGGGCAATTGTGCTTGCGAGAATAGAGGAAGTAGTTTTTGCTCTGCCTGAGCCGAAATTCGGAGCTGTTGTTTCTCTGTACAATGTATTTGACGATAAGAGGCTCAATCACAGGGTTCAATACAGACAGGGTCCATTGGAAGAACAGGTGAAGGCTCTCATGGGCTCATTCTTCAAAGAGAAAAGGCAAAAGGGCCCGTTATAATCAGACAGCCCGCTCAAATTGCTATTTTACTCTTTTTGCAATTGGGGTGAGGCCTTTGATGTCAAATATCCTGACCCGAACGAATTCTCCTTTTGGTATTTTTTCGTTTATGACCACAGTTATGTTTCCCTCTGTTTTACCTCTTGAGAAATCCCCTTCCTTTCTGGATACCCCGTCCACAAGCACTTCATATACGTTGTTTAGCATTTGCCTCCTTTTTTGCTCAACCTCTGTATTTACTGCATCAACGAGCATTCTATGACGTTTTACTTTTTCACCGTATGGTATTTCTGTTTTGTACAATGAGGCGGCCTTTGAAGGAACCCTTTTTGTATAGATAAACATGTAAGCGTAATCAAATTGCACCCTGCGGACAAGGTCAAGTGTTTGCTTGAAATCTTCTTCAGTCTCTGTGGGGTATCCCACCATTATATCAGTTGATATTGTTATGTGCGGCACAATGTGTCTTGCTCTTTTAACAAGTTCAATGTATTCCTCTGCCGTATAACCCCTTCCCATGTCCCTGAGCACGGAAGTTGAGCCTGCCTGAACCGGAATATGCAGCCAGTTCGTGATATTTGTACTCTCTGCCATGGTCTTCAACAGTTTTACGTCAACATCTCTGGGATGAGATGTCGTAAACCTTATTCTCCTCAGGTTCAGGTTGTCGGAGAGGAGCTTTATTAAGTCCGAAAAATCCATATCTCCGTAATAGTAGGAATTTACATTCTGGCCTATAAATGTCAGCTCTTTGACTCCGCCGGAGATAAGGAACTTCGCTTCTTTCATTATGCCTGCCGGATTCCTTGAGGTTTCACGGCCTCTCACGTAAGGTACAATGCAGTAAGAACAAAAATTATCACACCCCGTCATTATGGTAACAAATGCCGATAATCCGCTTGCACTGCGCTGTTCCGCCCATTTGAAGAAATCCCTGCGTGTGCGGTACTCTGTAAACACGCCCGTTTCTCCAATCAAATCAGGCAATCTGTCGTACTCAAAAGGGCCTACGACAAGGGATGCAATATCCTTGAGCTTATCCCTGTTTTTCTGTGCGAGACAACCCGCTGCAATGACATATTTCCCCATTTTCCCGTATCTTTTTATGGTATCTATTGCCTTTTGTTCAGGCTTCTGTCTGACAACGCATCCGTTGACGATTACGATATCACTGTTCTCAGCTTCGCTCTGGTATGTGTACCCCGACTGACGCAGCCTTTCAATAATGACATTGCTGTCATAAACATTCATCTGACATCCGAAAGTTATCACGGAAAATGAGCTCATGCAGGGATTATTTGAGGGATTTCAGGAATTTTTTTACAGTGTCCTGTTTAACTGAAAGCCCCAGTTTTTTGTATATAACAAGGGCCTTTTTTGCGGATAAATAAGCCTTTTTAGCTGTATCCATATGCTTTTGGATTTTTGCTTTATCAAATAATATATCGGCATAGATCTTTGTGTCATTCTCAATTATGCGCAAAAGGGCAGAGCTCTTTTGCAAAGCCAGTGCATATGCCTTTTTCTCTAACAGCAGGCCAATTTCCGCCCTGTACATTTCCACCGAGTAGCATGGGCTTAAATAGCGGCTGTTATTTGTCAGTTCATTAAGAAAATGCTCTTTTTGGGATATATTAACTTTATCGCCCTTCTGATACATACGTGCAAGATAATATATGAGCTTTGTTTCGGTATTTTGCCCTTTAATCAAATGCCATGCAGAATCAAGCAATTGCTCGATCTGTCTATGCCTTCTTGTCATATAGTGACCGTAAAACATAGCAAGCATTATCAATGAATATGCCATGCAGTCCGAGCATGATTTTTCCGAGACCTCTGTTGCCCGTTTGAAATATTTTTCCGCTTCCCCTGTTTCGCCCAGCTCTGCAAACAGATACCCCAATGACACGAGAGATATCACCGTATATCTCCAGTTTTCAATGCCAAGGGCACTGTAAAATGCACTTTTAAGCAGGTCTTCTGCTTTGGTGAGGTCTCCCACTATTAGATAATTCGTGCCGGATTTTATGGATGTTTTTATTAACGGGAGCTTAACTCCACGCATACCGTAAACATCAAGGGATTTTTCAAAGTAAGATGCCGCTCTGTAAAAATGATAATCGTGTTCTTCAAATTCTCCCAGTTGATAATAAAATTCTGCAACCATATCCGTATGCTGTTTAAACCACGACTCCTGCTCTGTTAAGACTGCAATGGCCTTTTTTGTTTTACCGTTTTCCAGCATAGCCTTCCCCATATCAAGCACTGCCTGACTGTAAATCACCGGGAATCTGTCGCCGCTTCTGATAACTTTCCTGAATTTTCTTATGGCAAGACCCGTATTATGCTGCTTTAAAAGCATTTTGCCGATTTTTTCTTCCATTAATAGTTTATCCCGCTCTTCTTTCGCTTTTTTAAGTGCCTTTTCATAGTATCCGATGGCCTTTTCAATATCACCTGTTAAATCGTAAACATCTCCTATCTTTCTGTATAATTCACTCTCACGACCTTTCCTTATCTCCAACGCCTTCCTGTAGCTCTCTACCG
>JALTEL010000028.1 GCA_027073945.1 Caldifarciminota bacterium
GAGAAGCGTAAGTTTAATTCACGACTATCAGTCAACAAAAACTGAAAAGTTAATTTCAATCGGAATAATGGACAGCAATATAACAATAAGAGCAACAGACAAAGCAAATTTCTCTGTTCATGAATTCATTTAATTTCGAATACCATTTCATATATGACACAATATTTTCATTGTCAACCAAGGGTGTTTGATGTATGTTACAACCATCGTTTTAACGCGTGCTTTGTCTTGGTGACTTAATAGATATGAAGATATGTTTACCTTAACCCGAGTTATTGTTATAACAAGTGGTGAAATTCTATAGGTTGTGTCAAATGCCCAATACGGGATGGATAAGTAACATTTTCGGACCAGATGGCAGTGTAAACTAAATTGTGTCAGAGAGGAGAGAAATCCTCCTTTCGGGGGAAAAGAGTTATAATAAACACAAAAATAATGAAGAAACCAAATCTGAAAGCAGGCAAATACAGGGGAATAAAGAAAGTATTATTATTCAGGTAATATGCGCTTTGCTTGTTTATACGAGCAGACCGCAGTAAAATAATCTGCCATGGAAAAGACAAAGCCCGTTTGCAAATGGTTTTTTGTATGCCCTATGAAGATGTACTATGAAATGGGTAAATTGGACAAAAAATGGATAGATAATTACTGCAAAGGAGATTGGAAATCCTGTATAAGGTACCAGATGGAAGAACAGGGTGTGCCACATCCTGACTATATGCTGCCGGACGGTACGCTTGATGAAGGTTTAAAAAAGCTGTCCTGAAAGTTTGCCTGGCTCTGCCTTCACAAATTTCCCTCTATGCTCAAACCCCACAAAATTATAGTTGTTTATCAGCATGTCACCTCTTGCCATGACATATCGAGGGATACCGTACATTTCCATGCCCTGGAAAATCGAATAATCGCTGACCGAATGAAGCTCCGAAGGAATAATCTTTTTTTTGTATGCAGGGTCTATAACGGCAATATCAGCATCATATCCCTCTGCAATTGTGCCTTTGTGCGACAGACCGAAAATTTGTGCTTGATTATGTGCTAAAAGGCAGGGCATTAAATGAAGCGGTAAATTCCTTTTAATAAATCCTGTATAAATGGATGGCAGCAGGAATTCTATTACGGAAAGTCCGTTGGGTGTCAGATGAAATTTCCCACCTGCACTTTTTTTCTGAGAAGCTGTAAACGGAGCATGATCCGTGCCTATAGTGTCAAAAGTGCCATCAATCAACCCTTTCCACAGTGCCTCCACATCCTTTATTTTTCTGAACGGAGGAGAGGCAAGGTAAAGAAATCCATATTCTTTTTTGTAAATATCTTCGGTGAAATACAGGTACTGCGGGCAGGTTTCGCCATATACCCTTATACCCTGGCTTTTTGCTTTTTTTATCCTTCTCTTTGCCCGTGCTGTTGTCATATGAACCAGATAAAGCGAAGCTCCTGTATACTCTGAAAAAAGAATTGCCCGTCCCACAGCATCTTCTTCGGTAAATGGCGGTCTTGATAGTCCATGGTAAATTGTGGATGTGAGTCCCTTTTTCACAAATTCGGAAATGAAATGGTCTATAACTATTCCGTTTTCCGCGTGCAGCATAACAATGCCGTCAAGCGACTTTGCAGTGCGCATGACATCTATCAATGTTCCGTCATCAACTCGTATGGCATAGGCAAGAAATAGCTTGAAGCTTTTTATACCTCTGCTCATAACTTTTGCCATATCTTTGAGGAACCCCGGATAAAATTCGGTGATATTCACATGGACGGAATAATCGACATGTGATGATTTTGCTTTTTTTAATCTGCGTTCCAATGAGGATAACAATGTGTCACCCTTCTCCTGAACGGTAAAATCTATTATTGTGGTCACGCCGCCATACGATGCAGCAACAGAACCCGATTTAAAATCATCAACCGAGTAAGTCCCCATCATTGGGATACCCATATGCGTGTGCGGGTCAATAACCCCGGGTATAATTATATGGTCTTTTGCGTCTATTTCTAAATTCGCAGTCTGTGATATCTCTCCTATTTTCTCTATTTTGCCCTGTTTAATCCCAATATCTGCATGTTTTTCATCATTGCAATTATATATTGTTCCACCTTTCAGAACAATGTCATACATCAGATTTTTCTGATTTCCCTGTAAAGCTTTATGTATTTTTTTGCGGAGCCGTTCCAGGAAAAGTCCATGTCCATAACCTTTTTTACAAGTGCATTCATTTTCTTTTTGTTTTTGTATAATGCCGAGGCCCTTTTTATGGCATTTAACAATGCATCTTCCCTGTATTGCTCAAAAGTTATACCATAGCCTGTACGATTTCTTATGTCAGATACGGTGTCCTTCAGGCCTCCGGTGCTCCTGACTACCGGCAGTGTACCAAATCGCATGGCAATCATCTGACCGAGTCCGCAAGGCTCGTACATAGAGGGCATTAAGAAGAAATCAGAAGCCGCATATATTTTTCTGGCGAAATCTTCATCATATACGCCTATTTTTGCATATATTTTGTCGGGATACTGGCGGGCAAGTTCCTCAAAAAGCTCGTTGTACCTTTTGTCTCCTGACCCAAGTACAACCATTCTTATGTCATTTTTGAAAATTTTGTCAGCTGCTTTTGCAAACAAATCAAAACCCTTTTGAGATGCAAGTCTTGAAACAATACCGAATAAAGGCTTATGTACACCTTTTAACCCTGTTGCCGCAAGCAATGCCTTTTTATTCTCGGCCTTTCCAGTTATGGCATTCTTAATTGTAAAGTTTTTGAATATATGGGTATCTGTTTCAGGATTCCATTTTTCATAATCTATACCGTTAATAACTCCATAAAGCACTTCACTCCTTTTTCTCAGAATACCGTCAAGTCCTGCCCCATATTCCGGAGACTGAATCTCTTTTGCATATGTAGGGCTAACCGTGTTTATAGCATCGGAAAATACAATACCACCTTTAAGATAGCCCACTTTTCCGTAAAATTCAATGCCGTCCATATGGAAAATATTATAATCAAATCCTATATCATGCAGAATATTGGAAGGGAAAAGTCCTTGATAAGCAATATTGTGGATTGTCAGCAGAACTTTTGCGTCAGTATGCTTTGAAAATTCGTAATTCATTTTTATATAGACAGGTATTAACCCGGTTTGCCAATCATTAATGTGGTAAATATCCGGAATGCCTATTCTTTCGGTTAACTTGAGCAATGCCTGTGAGAAAAGAGCAAATCTCAGGTAGTTATCTTCGTAATCCCCATCTTTTGTTCCATAAATGGCATCCCTGTCAAAGAACGGATCATATCTCAAAAAATAGATATCATATCCTCTGGAATTGTCTTTATAGACTGCTACTTCGATATTATCACCTTTAATACCAACATTTAATTTTATGCCTGTGTCTTCGACATTGTGCTTACCTTCCATAAATTTTGTGTAATAAGGCATAGCCACTTTTGCACTTATTCCATTCCTGTTCAGGTAAATGGGAAGAGCACCGGCTACATCTGCAAGTCCTCCTGTTTTTGCATACGGGAATACCTCGGAACTTACTATCATTACGTTCATTTTTTTACCTCCTTCCATTCCTCTGGATTTATATTCCCAAACAGTCTGTCTCTTTGCTCAAGGTCAGTCAAAAATTTTGAATTTGTTTCATCAATGTTGCCGCTGCGCATGGCAATATCTACCATCTCACCCAGAGTTTTTGCGTAATTGTAGTGCTCATTTACCCTTTCCTCCGCGTAATCTCTGGCACTCCAAGTTGTTATAAGAAATTGCCAGTCGGATGATTCAAGCAGCAGCAGCTCTTTTGCGAACTGCTTGAGTATCCTTGTTATCAGAGGGGATTTATTATAATAGGGCAGTAAACTGAAAAATCTGTCTTCGGTTTCATAGATGAGTTTCCATGTCCACTCCGTCCATTCATTGAGCCAAACCCAGTGAAAACCACCTTCTCCCCAGGAGCCTTCAGGCAGGTTTATTGTCAATTCCGGCGGGTATTTGTCGTAATATTCACCAAGTGTGCTTGTTTCAATTGATGGTGAGTTGTGTATTTTCTTTATCACATTGTACAACCATAGAGGTCCTTCAAACCACCAGTGTCCGTAAAGCTCAGCATCATAAGGTGAAACGATAACAGGGTTTTCACCTTCTGCCGATGCGCCCGCTTCCTCTAAAACTGAAACAAAATGAGAAGACTGAGTTTCAATTGGTATCCTGGCCATATCAGGGTCGT
>JALTEL010000029.1 GCA_027073945.1 Caldifarciminota bacterium
ATGCAAATGAGATTGTAAACTACATCCTTTCTGCTAAAAGGAAACCTTTTAATAGAAGCCTGAGTGTGAAGGTGAGAGATGAGGTTCTACAAATAATCACAGAGATAATAGATGAGTAGGGTGAAATTATGGAATCCATTACCGCAATAGAAAAACATGTTGGAAAAAATGTTAGTTTTGGATCTGATGTGATGATAGAGTCAAAGAAACTATATATCGGTGATAACACTAAGATTTCAGACAATACAAAAATAATTGCTGATACTATAACTATTGGGCACGGAGTAGAAATTAAGGATAATGTTATTTTTGGTCTTGAAAAAATTGAGCCCGAAAGTGAAGTTAGAATAGGCGATTATAGCACAATACACAGAAATGTTAGAGCCTCTACGTCAATTATATCTATAGGGGATTACGGGACAATCCATGAAGGAGTCACTTTGTATGGCAATAAAAAAATTTCTATTGGACACAACTGCTGGATTGGCCAATGGTCAATTTTAAATTCAAAGGCAGAGCTTATTATCGGAAATAATTTCCGCATGGGTGTTCAAAGTCAAATATGGACGCATGTTGCCAGTGGTGAACTTATTGAGGGCTGTAATATATATAAGGTTGCTCCTACGACAATTGAAGATGATGTGTGGCTTGTGGGGCATGTAATTGTGTCCCCAGGCGTTAAAATTTCTAAGAAAAGTGTTGTCTTAGCAGGAGCATTTGTAAATAGGGATACAGAGCCATCTCATAGTTATGCAGGAGTTCCTGCAAAAGATATAACTGATAAACTTACTCCGTATAGAACTGTTTCAATAGAAGAGAAGTTCAATATGATAAATGAGTGGATGAGAGAATTTATTAATTCTCATCCAGAACTGAAAACACGAATAAGAATCGAAAAAAATGTAGAAGATATTCCTGACAGAGAAGATTATGTGGTATTTACTACCAATATTGATGAATTAAAGGCTCAATTTGAAAAGACCACACTATTTGATCTCCAGACAAAAAAATATACGAAAAGAAGAAGTAGGACAGAAACAGAAGTAATTAAATACCTAATTGGACACAAAGCAAGATTCATACCGATGGAGGAGTAGATATGGATAAAAATGAAAAACATGGGAGACTAGCGCTAGATTGGTTGTTAAATTCTGGAGTTCAGCAAATTGATGGTGAATCACGAGGTGGATTTGCGGCGTGGTATGACATGGATAAAAAGGAGCACTCATTCACATACTCTGAGATCACTGGGTATGCCCTTAACCTACTTATAGCATTTAATGATTTGTATGATTCTGAGGCCATTCGTAGGGCAATAAAACTTTCTACAGATTATTTAACGAGAAAAGCATTTAATAATAGATTCGGCGCTGTGAAGTGTAGATATTCAACACATGGAGGATGGCTTGAGAACTACTGTACTTTTGATAATATAATCATCGCAAATGCCCTCATTAATAAGTACAGGATGGATATGGATAAGAATGCCTTGGAAATTGCCAAGACCATTTTAAAAACCCTCATGACAAAATTATACTATGGAGATGGTTTTTATGCACGATACATTTCATCTCAGGGGTGCTATCAAAATGATGGTATAAAATGGTCCACCAGCTCTGGACCACATCATGCAAAAATTGCCATACCCTTATTGAACATATACGACATAACAAAGGATGCGGAATATCTAAAATTTACTAAAAAAGTTCTTAACTCAATACTTCTGAAGCAACATACTAGTGGAAGATTTTTTACATTTCAGAGAGATACATTTCTTCACCCCCATTGTTATACTCTCGAAGGGATTTTAGCTGCCGCCTTATATTTGAAGGATGAGGCATACATGAACTCGGCTAGAAAGGGACTAAAATGGATGTGGGGACTCAGCCTAGAAAATAATGGTGTTGCTGGTTATATCTCAAATAACAATCCTATACTACTTGATTCACCAGACATCGATTCACAATTTTTTAGAGGATTGATACTTTCAAAGAGTGTAGAAAAAAGACCAGATATGATTTCCAACTTATTAGATAGGATACTAAGTTTTCAAATGATAAATCCTGCTGATAAAAAAGTAAATGGAGGTTTTAAAATAGGTGATATATGGTTTTATGATCAATCGGAAAAGAGAATGACACCAATTAAGTCTCATGTAAATACGTGGGCAACCATATTCGCATTAAACGCATGGTATTTCCATTCCACAAGAAACATGAACCCATTCTACATCTGCTGACGAAGTTAGAGTAGACACGATAAAATATATCATGGGTCTGATTTGATGGAATGTTTAAGGGAAGAGGTCGTGACAAAATGAGTGAAAGAAAAAGTGTAGAAAAGGTATGCATTATCGGTTCCGGGACCATGGGAAGGGCCCTTTCCATAACCTTTGCAAGGGCAGGAGTCCCCGTTGTTCTCCTACAGATGCGCCGCAATAAAGACGCCCTTGAGGTCATAAAAAATACCCTGCAAAAAGAGCTGAAAAGGGGAAAAATAAGTGAGGCGCAGTATGCGTCGGCACTCGAGAATACAACGGTAATAAAAGACCCGGCCATGGCTAAAAACTGTACCTTTGTGATAGAAACAGTGATAGAAGATTTTGATATTAAGGTTAGAACCGTGAAAGATGTTCTATTACATATTGCGGACAGAGAAGGGGCCGTCATAGCAACCAACACCTCCTCTCTGGATGTTGAGGCACTTGCGGAAAAGACGGGCTTCGTTGAAAATACGATTGGTCTGCATTTTTTCAATCCTCCATATCGCATTCCTTTTGTGGAGATAACTCTTCTTGAAAGCACAGGAGAAGACATAAAATCCCGTGTGGCATCCTTGATGGAACAAATCGGTATGCAACCCCTTTATGTGAAAAATACACCTGGCTTCATCGTAAACAGATTGCTTTTCACATATCTTAATGAGGCATACAGGCTCGTAGATGAAGAGGGCTATTCTATGGAAGATGTGGATTTTGCGATGGTAAAGGCCACGGGCCACCCGATGGGGCCATTTCTCTTATCGGATTATATCGGTCTGGATGTTTGTCTTGAGATTCTTGAAACCTTATACGAAGAAACAGGGCATGACGTAAGATACGCACCTCCTGAGGTTCTTAAGGATCTGGTGAGGCAGGGCTTTCTCGGAAAAAAGACGGGGAGGGGATTTTATGAGTATGGAAAAAGGTGAGTAGATGAAACTATGGTTTGACCTTATGAACCCCTTATGTGTAATTTCATGCGTCCATTATAAAGCACATTGAGAGTGAAAACAAAGTTATTAAAAAAGCTAAAGGCTCTGCACTGGACTATCTGGTTTGGAGGAGAAGCAGTTTCATTGCAGACCAAAAAACTATTGTGTAGTGGACAGGAAATGATAAATATGGGGTACCATTTAACAACAGAAACTTAAAGGAAATCTCAACCATATAACGGCCTCAAAATAGGAAGAGGCTAGAAATATCATAGAAGAGATTATACTCTTCAAGAGAGATTATCGAAGGTGATTGAATGAATGTGTGCATAATCGGCCTCGGCTACATCGGCCTCCCCACCGCAGTGACCCTAGCCTCGGCGGGGATTGAGGTCTACGGCTACGACATAAACGAGGGGATGATAGAACGGGTTATGAGGGGAGAAACGGACATAGTGGAAGACGGGCTCCGCGAGGGGCTTGTGGATGCGCTCTCAAAGGGGCTTTTAAAGGCCGGCACCATACTTTCTGGAAAACACGACACATACCTGCTGGTTGTTTCCACATCCCTCAACAAGGAAACGAACAAACTGGACCTCAGGGCCCTGAAAGCGGCTACAGCGGACCTCGGCATAGTCCTGAAAAAAGGGGATCTGGTGATAGTTGAATCCACGGTGATACCCGGCACCACCGAAGGGGTCGTGAAGCCAATACTTGAGGAGAAGAGCGGGCTGAAATGCTGCGAGGACTTCCATCTAGCATTCTGCCCGGAGCGCGTGCTGCCCGGCAGCCTCATGAAGGAACTGATACACAACGACAGGATTATCGGAGGAATGGACGAAAGGTCCTCGGAAATGGCCAGAGATTTCTATGCCAGATATGTGAAAGGAGAACTGCACATCACCGATGCAAGGACTGCGGAGATGGCGAAACTCATGGAGAACACCTACCGGGCCGTTAATATCGCGCTGGCAAACGAGATTGCCTTCATAGCGGAGGAGAACAGCGTGAATGTGTACGAG
>JALTEL010000030.1 GCA_027073945.1 Caldifarciminota bacterium
TTAAACTGTCCAAAATCGGTGTAATGGCCACTGAATCTGGATAAGGTACATAGTTCCTTCCGTACAAATAACTCGCGGAAAGGTCAAAGCCTTTTATGTTTCCACTTATTTTAGCAGCTATAAGACCCGGATTTCCAAGACTGGGAGAAGGATTTTCCACTGTATAGCTGAATTTTTGTGGTACAAGCCCGAAATAATCTGTATTTGCATTGAAAAACAAGGAGAAATATGCAGAATCCGGCAGCACGGGGAGATTGAAAAAGGGCTCGTAAACGCCCTGTAATGTCCAATTGTCATAATACCATTTAGCATTCACAGCAAAAGATGGCTTCTTACTATTGAAATCCCATATATCCTCAAGGTCAAAGGGATTTAAATTGTCAGTAGGATTAACACCGTCAGCAGTTCCCCAGCTAATTCTCTGCCTTCCGATTCGCATATCCATGCTATTTTTAAACAGACCCATCACGTCAAAATATACCTCACCTGCTTCAACCATCGTCCTATCACAGGCAGCACTGTTCTGCATATCAAAAATATCATTGGCAAAAGGAAAGCCCTTATTTTTTATATGTATTTCACCGAAAAAATCCGTGTTTTTACCCTCTTTAAAAGCATATTGTAAAGTCAGGTTATTCCTGAAAAAACTAAAACCTCTCGTACTGTCAATTTCCATCCTCAATTGAGAGTTGAAATTGCCTCTTATTTCACCTCCTAAAGATGAAAAAAACAAGAACGCAAATAAAAAAATTCTGTAAGGCATTTTTAAGCCTCCTTTTATATTTACTGCAGTCTTGATAGATATCGTTTTGTAAAAAGGCCTTTGGGGAAAGATTTGTCGAATTCAATATCATGAATTTTTATCTCTGTGCTGTGCCCGTTTTTCAAATTTTTCATAATCATATCAGAAGCAACTATGTATTTCCCATGCCTTTTGATTTCCCTGTTTATAAGCACCTTTTCGGGCCTGTTGCCCTTTGTATATAATGCCGCTTTAAAAGGGTAATAGGTGACCTTGTCTATGTACAAGATCAATTTAGTATAAGACTTTTTTACACCCTTTTTAGGCGTTAGGGCGAGTACAAATGAAGCACTGTCCTGACTTACCAGCATTGGTATCCAATCTTTTTCGTATGCCTTTGCTTCAAGGTCTTCGTAAGAAAAATCAGTGCCAGCAAAATTTTGGTGCTTTACATATCCGGCAATTCTGCGTGTTTTTCTAAATGCAGGAAGATAAAGATACATAATATCACCTGGAAGGGAAAGAAAACTTATGCCTCTTTTTGACGGAGGCGCTGTAAACCTGACAAGCCTGTACTCGCTCCCCTTTTGGTAGATTATCATTTCTCTTGTTTCAGTTTTGTTATCCGATGTTTTTAGCAAGACACTCAATTTATATTGCATTGTAGAAGGTGCACTGAGGACACTGTCAACCTTTTGCAGGATATTAGCAGCATTTTGTGCATAGACCGATGCTGTAAATATTATCACGCCTGCAATACTGTTTTTTATTATTGTCATTTCAAAGCCTCCTTTTTATGTGTTAAATTTTTCACTATTACAGAGACTGCACCCACCTCAATAATAAGTGCGGGAACGAAAGTGAGTGCAAGAAATCCACTTACTATCATTGTTGCGGCAATAAGCAGTCCAAACCTTTCAATGGGTATAAGCTGCGACAAAATCAGGGTTATAAATCCCGCAGATACAGACAGCGCATTAATGAGAATGGCATTGCCCGTTGTTTTCAGTGTTTTCGCAATAGACTCTGAAATATTGTCTGTTTTTTTCGCTTCAAGGCTCAATCTCTTTAAAAAATGTATGGTGTAGTCTATGCCTATGCCTATGGCTATACTTACCACAAGCACAGTCGCAACATCGATGGGAATTGAGAAAAATCCCATAAGACCAAGGACAAAGGCAATTGTAATGACAATGGGTATAAGTCCGAGTAAGCCGCCCTGCACACTCTTAAATTCAATTGAAAGCAGAATAAAAACAAATAACAAAGCAAGTCCCATACTCAACAAAAGGCTTAAAAGCAAGCTGTCATTCAATTTTTTATACACTACAGGGTAGCCCGTTTGCCTGACAGTGATTTTTAATGCTTTTTCTGGTACTGCATTAATTCCCGCCAAAACCTTTTTTGGGAAAACTGCTGTTTTGTAAGTATACTCTGATATATCCCCCTTAATATCCTCAACAAAACTCTTGTTACTTAAAGCAGAATCCGGAAAAGCCGATTCAATCCAGCCAAACAGTTTATTGACATCGCCCTCTCCCCTGTATTCAAAAAGCGTATCTGAAAGTTTACAAATACTATGCAGAGGATAATCGTAGTACTTTATATCATCGGTGATGAGGTTTGATACAAGTTTAGCCCTGGCCTGCCATAACATAACATCCGTACTTTTGTCCATTTTAAAAACATACAGCGAATCACCAAATCTTTCAATATATGAATTTACACTGTCCACAAGCTTTGATGCGAGCTTTGAACCATGCATACCGACCATGCCCACGAGGAGACCCGTATTTGCATCGCTGTTTACCAATTGGCTGGTAATTTCTTCGCCTTCAATAAGAAAATAGAGGTTCTCCACCTTTGCTCTGCTGTCAGGTACACTCTTCTTTTTCTCCATGATATAGTTCATACGAGCCATCAAATCGCTGATAGACCTTGTGTTATTTACGGATTTCAGGGAACTCAGATATTTTTCCATGTAAAATATTTCTTTTAATACATAAGGATTGTGCATATCACCAGACACTATTATGTCAAGAGGGTTTGACCCACCGAATGTCCTATCAAGAAAATCGGTGGTCACTCTTACTTCGGAAGATTTTTTAAAATACTTTATTATGTTACTGTTTATAGTCAGTTTCGTACTCCCCCAAATACCCAGAGCAAACAGGATAATACCTGCAAGTATGTATATTCTTCTTGTAAAAATATTATCAGGGTCCTTTAAAAGTAAAACAGTACTATGGGCAACATTTTTTCCAATATTCACCTTCAACTTTGTTCTGTAAACAGATGGAACAAACAGCACTGCAAGCACAAACGAGATAAACACACCAATAGCGGAAAATATTCCGAAATCTTTTATTATGGGCAGATACGAACCAAAAATGAATGATATAAACCCAACCATTGTCGTAAGTGCCGCCATAAAGGCAGAAGCACCCACATCGGAGAGTGCATGGGCTATTTTCCCTTCTCTGTATTTCAGTGCATGTATAATGTGAATGGGATATGCAATGCCAACAGACACCAACACAACAGGAATTATTTCACTTATCATGGTGAGTGGTTTATGCAAAACTGGTAAAAGCCCCAGTGTACACAAAGAGGCAATTCCCACGGATGCGAGTGATGTCAGGGCAGCTCCGATATCCATAAAAAACAATGATATTACCAGAAAAATTGCAAAAACCACAAGAGGTATCAGTGTCTTTAAATCATGTATTATCAACTTCTGCAGTTCTTGCATTTGAACAGGCATTCCACCCAAAAAATATTTGAATTCAAAATGTCCCTCTTTCATATACTGTCTTATTGCACTCACAATTTTTACCTTATTTGCTTTGCTGTCTAATTTCACGATAATAACAGTGCTTTTCCCATCAGGAGACACAATTGTACCTCGGTAAATTTTTTTAGACAATACGTATGTCCTGATACTGTCCAGAGCCGCCTTTCTGACAGGCACATTATCTATCAGATTATTTATTTCAATGCCGTCTGCACTTTCTCTCACATCCAGAATATTGGTGAGACTTGTTATATGCAACACGCCATCAAAACTTTCTATATTATCGGTTATATTTTTAATTTCCTCAAGAGTTCTATGATCAAAAACATCTTCTGCCCTGATACCTATCATAATGACATAATCCGAACCGAACATTGCACCCTGCCTGTCAAATAACTTTACCACAGGGTCATTCTGGGGAAGATACTTTACGACATCACTTTCAATACGAAGCTTAAGCGACAGAAAACTTGCTACCAGTGTAATCATAAGTGTTATAATAATTATGAACACACGATATTTTTCCACAAAGCGTCCGATTTTTTCCATCCTCACTCCTTTAGACCATTTTACTTTTACAGTCCAAAATTATATATTTCCTGCTACGAATTTCCAAATAGTATATCCGAAATCCTTTCAAAACAGTAAGTATAAAATGCTTTATAATATA
>JALTEL010000031.1 GCA_027073945.1 Caldifarciminota bacterium
AAGATATACAAGGGCAAAGAAGTGACAATAGAAGGCCCTGAATACGAAGGTGTATATGCACTTGGCTCAAATCTTGGAATAGATGATTTTGATTTTATACTGAAAGTCTCGGATTATGCTAATAGAACGGGTATGGACCATATTTCATTGGGAGTCGTGGTGTCATTTGTTATGGAGCTCTTTGAGCGTAATGTTATAAGCAAAGACGAAATGGATGGTCTTGATGTACATTTCGGAGATAAAGAGCATACATGGGAACTTATTCAGAAAATAGGTAATAATGAGGGGATAGGAGAATTGCTTGCACTTGGTGTTAAGAAAGCCGCAGAAAAAATAGGCAGGGGGGCAGAGAAATACGCCATGCATGTTAAAGGTCAGGAAATATCAGGTCAGGACGGACGGGGGCACAGGTCTGTTGCCCTTACACATGCCGTTGGTGCAAGAGGTGCCGACCATTTACGTTCTCTTGTAACCGTTGACCAACTCGGATATGATGAGGCTGCCGCAAAGAGGTACGGAAGGGATAAATTACCTGAGATATGCAATCCATATACGGAAAAATACAAGGCTTATGCCGTAAAGGTAACCGAGGATGTTTTCACTGTCAGAGATGCTGCGATAGTGTGCTGGTACACTATGGGGTGGCCACCTCTGTTCTGGGTGGATGATATGGCAATGATACTGCCTTTTGCAACAGGTATTCAGGATTTTGGAGACGAAAAATTCCTTATGGAGGTCGGAGAGCGCATTGTCAATCAGAAAAGGCTGTTCAATCTCAGGGAGGGTCTGAAGCCTTCCGATGACACACTTCCTGACAGATTCACAAAAGAGCCACTACCAAAGGGGCCTGCAAAAGGACAGGTTGTTGACCTTGAGCGACTTTTAAACGAGTATTATCAATTAAGAGGTTGGGATAGAAAAACGGGGAAGATAGAGCAGCGTACCTTGCAGAGACTGCACCTATCCGAGTGAGCTTTTACCATCCTCTTATGGGTAATATGATGAGGATGGTAGGGACTCTTGATAGTACATATAAAATGCTTTAAAATTCTATTATGAGCATGTTGTTATATATAGCGTTATCTTTTAATATTGTGGGATTTAGAAAATCAGTGCCCGGGCCTTCGTTCAGGGTGCAATTCTATGCCCTTTCCGATCTTGATACGGACGGACGTCCGGATATTTACTGTATTGATATGCGGGGCAGGGGATATGTCTTTCATAATCTTGGAAGGGCTGTTTATATGAATATCACGGATTCAACTATGCCTGCCGGACTTGTTTATGCTATGGCAGGGGATTTTGACAGGGACGGAAAGGTTGACATGGTGGTGTTCAGCGTAGATAGCGCTTTTGTGCTTGCCAATAGAAATATGCACTTTCAAAGGGCATTTTCCCGTGGTTTGCCGGAAAGGGGGACTATCATTCCGTTTTTGGGAAATAAAGAATACGGGTTTTTATTGAAATGCGATTCTGCGTCCTATTACTACGGCATAGATACTTCTTTTAACATTCTGCCTGCCAAAAAGTTGAAATTTCTGCCGCTTGTGATGAAAAAGGCATTATTTGACTTTGACTGCAATGGCAGATTTCAGAGATTGCGTGTTACACACGATTCCGTTGTTATAAAGTCAGGTCAAAAGAAATTTTATCTGCCAGGCCACGCCTTTTACATAGCGGACATTGATGGCAACGGAAAGCCTGATATTGTGACGGTTGACACAGTACCACACTACTACACCGTGATAAACAAATGTAAATCTTATAAAATGCTTCTATCTTCGCATCCGCTGAAGGCGGTATTTTTCAAAAAGAAAAAAGCTTATAAAGTATATTATCCATCGAATATTCAGCCCATTTTATATGCAGGGAAATGGGATTCTGTGCTGGCCTATCAATATGTAACGGAAAGACGGGCAAAAATCACAAGGAAATCAAAGATCATATCGTTTGAAACGACAAAAGGGGTCAAAAATCAGCATATTTTAAGGGTTAAAGTATCTCATGATACGTTGTTTATAGCCTTTCACGTAAATAAGGACGGTATTTATAAATTGGTAATACAGCAGGACAACACCTATCAAAAGTTGATAAGCAAAGGATTTTTGTCAGCCGGAGATTACACACAAAAAGTTTTTTCAAAGCACCTTAAAAAAGGAAAGTATGAAGTCTTATTAGTGGCAGGTAGTGAGATATACAGGGCATTGTTTATTAAAAAATGATTGATAAAATTCCACTCCCTTCGGTTATAGAAGGCATACCCGACATATATTACGTTGTCGGCGGTTGTATAAGGGATTTTTTGCTGCAAAAGGATTTTAGCGATTTTGATATAGTGGTATTGGACCTTAAAAAGGTATTATCTTACTTTAAAGAGCAAAAGGGCAGGGTAATAACTTTAAGCGAAGAGGACGGGGAATTTAGAGTCATGTTCGGCAAGTTCTGGGTGGATGTCTCTTCTTTAAAGGGTAGGGATATAACGGAGGATCTTTTAAAAAGAGATTTCACCATAAATAGTATTGCCTTTGACCCTTTAAAAAATTGCCTTATTGACCCGGCAAATGGTGTATCGGATATCAAAAAAGGCATCATCAGAACTCACAGTGAAGAGAATTTGAAAGATGATGCGTTGAGAATTTTGAGAGCAGCGAGGTTTTTCGCAACACTTGGATTTGAAATTGAAACCCGGACCATGGAATTCATAACAGGTCAAAGGGCGCTCCTTGAGAGAATCTCTCCTGAGAGAATCAGGAATGAGCTTCTTCTGATACTCAATTCCGGAAGGGTATATAAAACGTTTAAACTACTCTCGGATACGGAAATCCTTGACGTTATTTTCCCTGATGTAACGGCGTTGAGGCATACTGTACAGAGATACTATGAGGGGCAGAATCTGCTTTACCATTCGCTACAGGTGCTTAAGTACACGGAGGAATCCCTTTTGGATGTCAATATTGAGAATAAGGGCATGCTTTTGCTCTCAGCTTTTCTTCACGACATTGGGAAACCCGAATGCATTGTATATGATGAAGAAGGCAACACGCATTTCTACGGGCATGATAAAAAAGGAGCGCAGAGAGCGGCCCATATGTTGAGAACCTTGAGATTTTCCAATAAGGAGATTGAGACTGTGACAAAAGTAGTGGGTTTTCATATGTATCCGCACCTGATCGCTGCAGAGGAGAATCTCACAAAAAAAGCAGCGGCAAGATTCATAAGGAGAACAGAGCCGTTTACGGATTTCCTGCTGAAGTTTGCCGTTGCGGATGCAAAGGCATCTCCGCAGCGCGGAACGGGAATGAATGGATATGAAAGACTGCGCAAGATGATAGAAGATATAAGGGAAGAGGAGAAAAGGAGGGGGATGTATAAGCCTATTTTAACCGGTTATGATTTGATAGGGCTTGGTTTAAAGCCAGGGCCTCTATTCAAATTGATACTTAATGATGTTGAAGATGAAAGGCGCGCGGGTTCTTTACTTAGCAGAGAAGAGGCATTAAAATATGTAACAGAAAAATATGTGGTTATAAAAAAGGGAGGTAAATATGATAAGTAGATATATACTGACACTGCTGGTGGCGTGTACCTCGTTGTTGGCAGGCAATAATGGTCTTATCACAAGACCGGGCAATAGAATACCAAAGGTGCACAAATTCACAAGCAGTGCAAACAACAGGATTGAAGCCCTGAAGGGCATGGAATCAAAGGCTCCGAGCATATTCAAGGGAGCATTTGAGGGCATGCATTTCCCGGCTTACAGGCATTCAGCCATAAATGGAAGCAAGGGAGTACTGCTTGGGGAAGGTTTTGAGGGTGCATTTCCTCCTTCCGGATGGGTGTTGAATTCCACGAATACCGGAGATTCCACCTGGCACAAGGATACGAGATGGGTAAGTTCGGGCACGTATTCTTCAATAGTCTGGTGGTCATTTACACACCAGGATGAGTGGCTTATAACACCGGAAGTCATACTGACAGGTTCTCCGAACAGCAGTTATGTTTTCGATTTCAGCACCTATGCACATAAAGGTTCTACATATGGTGACCATTACTATGTTTTGATTTCAACGGATCATCAGGCAACATGGGATACGCTCCTGGACATTGCCTCATTTACAGCGCCGGATACGGGATGGACTGATACTGTATTTTCTTTTGATCTTTCTGCCTATGCCAATGATACAATAGCCATTGCATTTAATGCCACAGACAACATGGCGGTTGGTGATACAGGTCTATGGTATATATGGGGAATAGATGATATAGAAATAAGATATCCGTCTCAACATGATGTTGCTGCGCTTGCCATTACCTCTCCTGCTGATACGCTGTTAACACCCGATGTATCGGTTGATTTGCGCGCCAGTTTTTACAATCCGGGCCTTTCCGAGGATACATTCAATGTGACGTATCAGGTGGACTCAGAAGGCATCAATATTTTTCAGAACACCATAAATATTTCATTGGCATCAGGCGCTCAAACAGACACGTTTTTCGGCACCTGGACACCCCATGGCAGAAATATTCACTATAGTCTCACAGCATTCACCTCTCTTGCAACAGACGAAGATAACTCCAATGATACGGTTTATATGAATGTTCTGTCCTTTGACCCGCACCATGGAGGACCTGATAATTTCTACTATACATTTGTGGATAACGATGCACCGGATGGCCCTACATTTGCATGGATTGATGCCAATACAGGAACGCCAATTACACTGGATGACGATGATACGACAACTATTGACCTGCCTTTTGATTTTCCCTTTTATACGTCAAAAATAAGGCATTTAGTGCTTTCTTCAAACGGATTTCTGGCGCAGGCCACGGATTACAGTGATTTGAGCAATGAGCAGCTTCCTGACCCTGATAAAAACAATCTCATTGCAATGTGGTGGGATGACCTGAATCCGAGTGCTCAGGGCAATATCTATTACTATGTAGCTGCTGACTCAAGTTACGTCATAATAGAGTTTGACAATATAGTGCACTATGGGCAGACAGCGGGAAATACATTTGAAGTAATACTCTATCCTGACGGGAATATACTTTTGCAGTACATGCAGGTTGATGCTTCTTATGCTGCTTCATCAACGATAGGGATACAGGGAGGCACTGGCGAGCAAAACAATTATCTTCAGTACACATATAATGGATATCCTTTAGTGCCCCATAATGGCCTTGCAATTTTATACAAATATCCTGTTTTCAACCATGATTACGCTGTGACCGCTATTGACAGCTTACCTGAAATAATAGATACCGCGACTTCGCTCTCTCCAATGGCCCTGGTCAGGAATTTCGGTATAAATCAGGAGACCAATGTGCCTGTTGTAATGGATATAATGAATAATTCAACCGTTGTGTGGACGCAATCGATAAATGTCAGTCTGGATTCGGCAAGGGATACCGCGATAGCATTCGGACCCACACCCATCCTATCTTCTGCTATGTATACATTTAGCGTTCATACAGAACTTTCTGGAGATGAAAGACCCAATAACGATACGTTTAATGTGTCGGTCGGTGTATCTGATAAGATACTCGATTTTGAATCCGGACCGGATCTTTTTAAAGCGAATGCCGGATGGCAATGGGCAGATGTATCCGCTGATACAGCGGGTCCGGCTTCCGGTTATTCAGGCACACATCTCGTTGGTACAATCCCGAACGGAGATTATGAGGATGATGCCAATTATACACTTGACAGAAGATTCGTTGTAACTTCTGATAGTGCATACCTTGTATTTGCACATTATTATGATACAGAAAAGGGATATGACGGTGCCAATGTGAAGATTTCAACGGATGGCACTACATTTACATTGCTGTCGCCTGTTGAGGGCTATGCAGATACCGCTTCTGATTATAATGCGGGAATCCCAGGAGAGCCCTGTTTCAGCGGGCATGATGCAACGTGGAGAATTGAGAAATTCCCTGTTACTGGTCTGTCAGGGGATACTGTTATTATTAGATGGCAGTTCGGCTCTGACGCTTCTGTTGATTATCCTGGCTGGTATATAGATGATGTGGCGGGTATAGGTATGTCTCCTCTGTACTATCAACATGATATTCTTGTTCAGGGCATCCCCAACCCACCTGTGCTGATGCATCCGAATACTTATTACATACCCGAGGTAGTTGTGGATAATGTTGGATTGAACACGGAAAATTTTCTCGTTGTTACCATTATAGATTCAGAGGGTACTGTAATTGACGGGCATACAAACAGCGTGTCTCTATCTCCGTTTGAATCCCAGCATCTGTATCTTGACCCGCTGTTTACCCATGATGTTGGTGTTACATACCATATAACTGCAAAGGCCATGCTTGCAGATGACAATGACACTACTGATAATCTGCTTGTCAAAACGCTTGCGACCTTCCTTGAAATGGATACGATTAACATACCTTATTCAGAAGATTTGCCACAGTTTGACGGCAATGTGGACGCAAAGGAATGGTCGGATGCAGTGAAAGTTGATATAAGTGATGTATATGGAAAGGCGGGGACTTCTATGCCGCCAAATATCTCCCATCTCTATTTAAAAGTGGATACAACGAGGTATATGCTGTATGTGGCCGTTAAACAATGCGTTGACTCTTCTTATGATGATTACGACCAGATAGGCCTTTTCTTTGATGAGAATAATGATGGTTCATTCCCATCTCCGGGTAATGACGGAGAAGGAAATTACTGGGTGGTATATCACCCTCAGCAGGATACGTTCAGTTTTAGGGCACTGCATAACGACGGCAGCGGCTCTAATCCTGTTGTTATGAATACACCGTTTGGCATTGGAAAGGATACGGACGGATACATAAATTACGAGGTTAGCATACCTCTGGGTACAGACAACAGTGCCCTGAGTGTTGTTCCCGGTGATACAATGGGTATGTTCGTATACAATGATGATGAATCAACGGGTTATTTTTATGCCTGGTGGCCGCAGAGCCTTGATATGGGCAACTGGAACCAGCCATCTTGTTATGGTAAGGTAATTCTGCCTGAGTGGACGGATATAAATGAACACAACGATAAGAAACTTTACAAACTTGCATTCGGACCTGTGCTTCCGAACATTATCAAGGGCAACAGCATTGTGCTTCATTATTCTGTTCCCTCAAAACAAAATGTGGTATTCAGCTTCTATGATGTGCAGGGCAGGATGGTAAATCGTACAAGCAGGCTATCGGACAGAGGTATGCACACGCTTAAGGTGGATACCAAACTTCCCGATGGAGTGTACTTTGTTAATATGCAGGCAGGTAAAAAGAATTTTAAGCACAGATTTATCATAGCAAGGTAGGACAACCTGTGTTGCGGTGTGCCCTCTCGGGCACACCACAATAATATGATTTTCGGCGACACTTCGCATTTTGCACGATTTGTTTGATTAAACACCCGATTAAGTTTAAAATATTTCAGTTAAGGAGGCAGCATGAGAGGTTTTAGAACGGATTATCTAAAGGATACAGAGCTTGACAGATTAAAGGAACTTGCACGAGTTGTAAGAGGTGATATACTTAAAATGACAACAATAGCTCAATCCGGGCACCCCGGTGGCGCCATGTCCTCTGTTGACATGTTTCTTGTTGTCTATAATTACGCCAATATAAATCCGAAAGAGCCCGACATGGAGGGCAGAGATTACATTGTGGTAAGTCATGGCCATACGTCTGCCGGGGTTTATGCCGTGCTGGCACGAGCAGGTTTCTTCAACATAGATGATGTGATAAGTTATTTTAGGCTTGCAGGCTCTCCTTTTGAGGGGCATGTTGAAAGAGAAATCCCCGGTGTGGAGTGGACAACCGGAAATCTTGGCCAGGGCCTGTCCGCAGGCTGCGGATTTGCACTTGCGAGCAAGCTTAAAGGTTATAAAAATGATATATTCGTATTTATGGGAGATGCCGAACAGGCAAAAGGGCAGGTGGCAGAAGCGAGGAGATTTGCAAGAAAATATAATTTAAACAATATAACAGTTCTTATTGATTTCAACAGGAGACAGATATCCGGTAAAACCTTTGAGATTATGCCCGTTAACATTGCCGATAATTACAGGTCAGACGGCTGGAAGGTTATTGAAATAGACGGTCATGACCCGCAGGCCATTTACAGTGCCGTAGTAGAGTCCAAAAAATACGAGGAATCACCCGTGGCCATTATTGGGAATACGGTGATGGGCAAGGGTATTTCGTTTATGGAAGGTGACGAGGCGTTTCATGGGAAGCCACTTTCAGTTGAACAGCTCAGAAAGGCGCTTTTAGAGCTTGACCTGCCTTTTGATTTGAATAAATATCTTGAAAGGCGAGATAGTAAAAAATTTCCTGTTTTTAAGCGGAAGCTTACTTATCCCGTTAAGGTGAATACAGGGAAGCCCGTTGTTTACACCCCTGAAGATAAACTTGACAACAGAACAGCGCTTGGCAAAGCTCTCCTCAGTGTTGCTGAGGCAACATCCGAGATTCCCGATGCAACCTCTGTGCTTGCCTTTGACTGCGATTTAAAGGGCTCTGTAAAATTAAACTATTTTGCAAAGAAATTTCCGGATTTATTTATAGAATCCGGTGTTACCGAACATAATACGGCAACGGTTGCAGGTAGTGCGTCTCTTCTTGGATATGTAAGTGTCTTCGGAGATTTTGGTGTGTTTGGGGTGGATGAAACTTACAACCAGCAGAGACTCAACGATATCAACAAAGCGAATTTAAAGTTATTTGTTACTCATCTCGGCATTGATGTCGGAGAAGACGGCAAGACCCATCATTGTGTTGATTATCTCGGTGCAATGAGGAATCTGTACGGATTTAAGGCTGTGGTTCCGGCATGCCCCAATCAAACCGATAGAATTGTCAGGTATGTGCTCTCTCGCTATGGCAATTTTCTTGTTGGTGTCGGGAGGTCAAAAATCCCGATTATCCTTAAAGAAGACGGAAGTCCCTTTTTTGATGAGAATTATACTTATGAATTTGGCAAGTTTGATATTCTTCGCAGCGGTGAAAGAATCGCACTTGTTGCCTATGGCACTACTGCATCAAAGGCCGTTCGTGTATGGGAACTTTTGAAGGAACATAAGCTTGATATAGAGGTTATTAATATAGCTTCTCCGAACTACATAACCGATGAACTTGGTAATCATTTGCTGAGTTTTGATTCGGTCTATACTTACGAAGACCACAACAAGTACACAGGACTCGGCAGTTCTCTTGCAGCGAATTTGATTAGAATGGGATATAAAGGGCACTTTTACAGTTTGGGGCTGTCCGATTATGCCCCATCCGGCAGTGCAAAGGATTTATTTTCATTATTGGGTTTAAGCGCTGAGAAAGTAAGAGATTTTATATTAGGCAAGGAGGTGTGATATGTTCTCTTTAACTTTCTGGATTATTGTTGTTGTCATAATCTTGCTGGCAACTATGATAAGGATATTGAGGGAATATGAAAGAGGTGTCATTTTCAGGCTCGGAAGACTGATAAACGTAAAAGGTCCGGGGCTTATCCTGCTCATACCATTTGTTGATAAAATGATAAAGGTATCTTTGAGAATAATAGTACTGGATGTACCCTCTCAGGATGTAATAACAAAGGACAATGTGTCTGTTCAGGTTAATGCTGTTGTGTATTTCAGGGTCGTGGACCCTAATAAGGCTGTTGTGGAGGTGCAGGACTATATGTATGCGACTTCCCAGCTCGCTCAAACCACGCTCAGAAGCGTATTGGGAGAAGTGGAACTTGATCAGCTCCTCTCGAGCAGGGAGCAGTTGAATCAAAAATTACAGCAGATTATTGACGAAGCCACGGACCCATGGGGCATAAAGGTTACTGCAGTGGAGATAAAGCATGTTGATTTGCCACAGGAGATGCAAAGGGCAATGGCAAGGCAGGCCGAGGCTGAAAGAGAAAGAAGGGCAAAGATAATAAATGCCGAAGGTGAATTCCAGGCCTCCCAGAAACTCGCGGACGCTGCAAAAGTGCTGGCCGAAGACCCCATTACCATTCAACTCAGATATTTGCAAACTCTTTCTGAAATATCAACTGAAAATTCATCTACAATTGTATTCCCTGTACCCATTGAATTTTTTAGAATTTTTACAAATAAAGGGGCGAAGTCTTAAGTGGTTTCTCATGTCCTTTCCGGTTCAGTAATAGGCGTTGAGGGATATTTTGTAGAAGTTGAAGTGGATATACAAACTCAAATTCCCGGGTTTGTAATTGTGGGTCTTCCTGAAGGTGCTGTCAAGGAATCCAAAGAAAGGGTAATGTCTGCCATAAAAAACTCCGGTTATAAGATACCTCCGAGAAAGATAATAGTAAATTTGGCACCTGCGGATATAAAAAAGGAAGGAGCTCTTTTTGACCTGCCTATAGCCATAGGTATTTTGAGAGCAACAGGGTACATACATAATGATAGAAAAATCGTAGTTATAGGGGAGCTGTCACTTGACGGGAGAATTAAACATGCAAGAGGTATTCTGCCCATAGCCAGTGCGGTTAAAACACAGGACGCAAGAGATATGCTTGTACCGATGGAAAATGGAAAAGAAGCGGCAATGGTGGAGGGAATCAATGTTTATACAAGCGAGACCCTTGATGAGGCTGTGCATTTTTTGAACGGAGAACTTGAGAAACAGCCCGTTCATGTTGACAGAGAGAGTTTTTTTGAAGTATCTTCTGCGTATAATGTGGATTTCAGCGAAGTAAAAGGCCAGGAACATGTAAAGAGAGCTCTTGAAGTTGCAGCTGCCGGAGGGCACAATATCCTTATGATAGGGCCTCCCGGGTCGGGCAAGACAATGCTTGCCAGAAGGCTTCCCACAATTCTGCCAGGTATTACGCTGAGCGAGGCGATTGAGACCACAAAGATTCATTCTGTTGCAGGATTTTTGAGAAGCGATGAAGCTATAATAGGAACAAGGCCGTTCAGGTCTCCGCACCATACGATTTCAAATGCCGGCTTAATAGGTGGAGGTAGTATCCCGAGGCCCGGCGAGGTATCCCTTGCACACAACGGTGTGTTGTTTCTTGATGAACTGCCGGAATTCAGTCAGAAGGTAATTGAAGTGCTGAGACAGCCGCTTGAGGACGGCCATGTCACTATTTCAAGGGCAAAACTTTCCATTACTTATCCTGCGAGATTTATGTTGGTTGCAGCTATGAACCCCTGTCCCTGCGGTTATTTGACAGACCCGTATCACAAATGCACCTGCACACCATCTGAGATAAAGCGATACCATTCCAGGATTTCAGGTCCTCTTCTTGATAGAATAGATATTCATGTCGAGGTCCCTGCGGTGAGGTATGAAGATCTGAAGAAGAAAAAGGAGGGCGAGCCCTCGTCTGTTGTGCGCTCACGCGTGGAGAAAGCGAGAGCTATTCAACTGAATAGGTTCAATACAGAACAGGGTGTTTATTTTAACGCACACATGCAGCAGAGGCACATAAAAAAATACTGCAAGGTGGATGAGCAGTCAGAGAATATTCTTAAAATAGCTGTGGAAAAATTAGGGTTGTCTGCAAGGGCATATCACAGGGTATTAAAAGTGGCGAGAACCATTGCAGACCTTGAGGGCGTTGATGATATACAGACATATCATGTGCAGGAGGCTATTCAGTACAGAACACTGGATAGAGAAAACTGGTTTATGCAGAAAATTACCTTTTGAATTAAATGAAAAATAAGATCTCTCTGTTCTCTTCTTTTCTCTTTATGCTATTCCTTTTTATTTTTTCCATTATACCTCAGGGCAAACACCCTGTGGGCATTTCTTGGTTTGATAAAATTGCCCATTTTGTAGCATTTTTGCTGCTGTATTATACAATTGTGGAAGGGATGGGAAAGAAAAGGTCTCAGGCCCTTATTTTTTCATTGGTGCTTGGACTTGTCACCGAAGGTGTGCAGCTATTTTTGCCATGGAGAGAGGGCTCTCTGTATGACCTTACTGCGGATATAAGCGGCATAATTTTAGGATTTTTATTTATGCATAAAAGCTTTAAAGACAAATTCTCAATTGCCGTTTCCACAATGTTTCCCGTAGGATATGTAAAATACGGCCCGGGCACACTGGCAGCTCTGTTAACGTCCGCTTTCATATATTTTTTAAAGTTCAATGTCTTTTTGATTGTGGAAATAGCCGTTCTCATCCTTTTTACAGGCATCATATCTTCGGGAAAATCCGCTGTGCTGCTTGAAAATAATGACCCTGCTCAGGTAGTCATTGACGAGGCGGCAGGCATGCTTTTCGCACTGGTTTTTCATAACACAGGGGTTTTACAGGTATTATTTGCATTTTTCTTTTTCAGGATTTATGATATAGTAAAACCATTGGGCATCAGAAAAATGGAAAAACTGCCGGGAGGCATAGGAATAATGATGGATGATGTTATTGCCGGTGTATATGCAAACCTCTCGGTGTTTATTGTTTTCTTTTTGTTTAGATATATAAAAGGAGGTATGTAAATGAAGTACAACATAGTGGCGCGGAACATAGAACTGACCGATTCACTGAAAGACTACATAAACAAGAGACTGGAAGGACTTGAAAGATATTCTCATCATATTATGGACGGGGAGATGACTGTTGAGGAGTTAAGGGGCAGGTATATCACACAGTTTGTTATAAATATGAAGGGTTCGGTTATAACGGCTAAGTGCGAGCGAAAAGACCTTTACGAATCAATAGACGGTCTTAAGGATAAGTTAAAAACCCAGCTGACCAAATACGAGGATAAACTAAGAGAAAGAAAGTAAAAACAGTGCTGCTCTCGGATATTTTAAATACTGGAAAGACAAAATGGCAGCTTGAACTTGTAGCTGGCGGGGATTATATAGAAAGAGCATTAAAGACCCACAGAATCTCAAGACCGGGTGTGTTTTTAACAGGGTTTGAAAAGGGGTTTGACAGAGATAGAATTCAGTTGCTTGGGGGTACTGAATATACCTATCTGAACTCGCTTTCGGATGCTTCTAAAAAATCTGCGCTTCACAGACTGTTTTCGAAGAGAATCCCCGCTGTTATTATTGCCAGAGGGATTAAGCCCATGCCTTACATGTTGGAATTGTCAGGTTCATTCAAGGTCCCCCTGTTTGTCACTCCTGTTGAGACGCACTACTTAGAGGAGGAATTGAGTGATTTTCTGTCATTCAACTTCGCCAGAAGGTCAGTGATGCATGGTACGCTTATTGATGTACATGGGGTTGGAATTATGCTGACAGGGCC
>JALTEL010000032.1 GCA_027073945.1 Caldifarciminota bacterium
GCATAAATTTCAATGAAATACAGTCTTATTCTTGTTAAAATCCATATAAGACTTTAAAATATAAAATCATGATGAATTTAATCGTGGCTGTTTTATTGGGTTTTACGGTATTAAATGTGCCATTTCAGCGTATAGCAAAAACTGATTATATCAGTTTGATTACACTTCATAATTTCTTCGGGCTCAATTACTCTATTGATGATTCTTTTATAAATCTCTACGGCAAGCAGGATACCATCAGCATAGACAGGCATTACAGAATAGCTCATTATAAGGGTGATTCTTTTTACATATACAGTATGGCTGGTGACAGCAACAAGATGCTTGATGCCACTTCCTGTGTTTATCTGTCTTCTTTATTACTCGGGAAAAGGCTATATTGGGATAGCGGCAAAAAGCGTGTTCTTATGTCCGATTATCCTCCAAGCATAAAAGCCATCACAATTATGCCGGGGAGAATAGTATTAAGATTCAATATTGACCTTGAATGTGAGTTTACAAAAACCGGGGATACGATTTCCCTGCTATTCAACAGGGGTTTTTACAGGGGTCCCCCGTTTATGTATAGCAATAGCAAATTCATAAAATACATCCTTACATCGTATAGCTCAACAGGTACGAGATTTAGCATAATTACATACAAAAATGTAAGTGTGGATACATCGCAAAGTACAGGATTTTTTAAAATAGATTTTTCATCGGCTCCGTCAGTCACTCCAATTGACACGGCAGGTACGCTTTTGGGAAAACATATTATTGACAAACACAAAAGGAGAAAAATAAGACTGATAGTGATAGACCCCGGGCATGGAGGCAAGGACCCGGGAGCTATTTCAAAAAGAGGAACAAGAGAAAAAGATATAACAATTAAAATAGCAAAGAAAGTGGCTAAAAAACTGAAAAAATTGGGTTTCAAGGTTATTCTCACACGCAGTGGTGACTATTTTGTCACACTTATGCGCAGGGCAAAAATTGCCAATACAAATAAAGTGGACCTTTTTGTCTCCATACATTGTAACATATCAAGGGGGAGCAGAGCAAATGGTATTGAAACGTACTTCCTGTCCGATGCGAAAACGAAGTGGGAACGTTCTGTGGCTGCGTTTGAAAATTCTGTCATAAAATACGAGGTAAAGCAGAGTGTGGATACCTCGAACCTCTTGAAAATGATTCTGGGGGATATGGCTCAAAACGAATTTCTGAGAGAATCACAGGACCTTGCATACTTTGTGCAGCTCAACACGATAAAGAAAACACATGCACTTGACAGAGGGGTGAAACAGGCTGGTTTTTATGTGCTCAGGGGAATATATGCACCTGCGATATTGATTGAAACGGGTTTTATATCCAATAGAAAAGAAGAAAAAAGATTGAAAAGTTCAAAATATGAGGATAAAATAGCCTGGGGTATTGTAAGAGGGATTCTTGAATTCAAACAAAAATATGAGAAATAAGCCGATTGGAGTTTTTGACTCCGGTATAGGAGGGCTTACGGTTGTCAAAGAATTAAGGAGAATGCTGCCTGGAGAGGATATTGTATATCTTGGAGATACTGCTCGTGTCCCGTATGGAACAAAGTCCGTGAACACAATAATGAGATTTGCATTTGAAGACGCTCAGTTTTTGATTGATAGAGGTGTAAAACTGATAGTGGTGGCCTGTAATACTGCCTCAAGTGTCGCGCTTGACGCCCTGAAGGATAAATTTAAGGAAATGCCGACTTTTGGTGTAGTGGAACCAGGAGTTCAATCAGCTGTGAAAACCGGTAAAAAAAATATTGGGATTATAGGAACTATCGCAACTGTTAAAAGCCAGAAGCATTATAACAGGCTTCAAGAATTGGGTAAATACAATGTACACTCAAAAGCCTGTCCCCTGTTTGTTCCACTTGCGGAAGAAGGACTTGTTGAGGGGAAAATAGCGGAGGATATAACGGCATTTTATCTTAATGAATTTAAGAAGAATGTCGATGTTATAATTTTGGGGTGCACACATTATCCCTTGTTAAAAAAGACTATTCATAAGATAGTCGGTGAGCGTATTGTGCTTGTTGACCCGTCGTACGAAGTGGCAAAAGCGGTTTCCAGATATCTCAAAAAAAATGACCTGTGTTCCACCAGGCAAAGAGGTAGGCTTTTCCTGTATCTGACTGACCTTCCACCCGCATACACCACGCTTATACAGATGTTTTTAGGAGAGACCCCTGACAAAATAGAGAATGTCAAATTAAAAGAGGTTGGTTTTTGTTAAAGCGTATTGCATTCAAATCACTTGTAGTATTTGCAGGGCTTACAATTCTGGTTCTTGTTTCAATTATTTTGCTGGCGAAAACACTTCCCCCTTCTTATAAAATCGCATCTTATACCCCTCCGTCAGCCACAAAAGTTCTGGATAGAAATGGCAAATATATGTACTCATATTTTCTGGAGATAAGAGAACCTGCAACTCAAAGGGAAATCCCGGAATTTGTTGCCAATGCCTTTATTTCTGTTGAGGACAAGAGGTTCAATAAACATCCCGGCATTGATCTTTTAAGGACAATTAAAGCTGTATGGGAAGATGTTATACACCTGAAACCCTATCAGGGCGGCTCTACGATTACGCAACAGCTTGCCAGGAACATATTCTTAAGCCAGAGAAGGGAAGTCATCAGAAAATTGAAGGAAATAATCCTTGCTGTGAAAATTGAAAGGGCTTTTTCAAAAGAGGAAATTATTACCATGTATCTCAACCAGATTTACTTTGGAAGCGGTATATACGGTGTAAAAATGGCAGCTCAATACTTTTTTGATAAGGATATTCGAGATATAAACCTGAGGGAAGCTTCAGTGCTTGCCGCAATACCAAAATCGCCGGTTTTATATTCTCCGACAAAGCATCCCAGAAGGAATTTAAAAAGAGCCAACCTGATTTTGAGGTTGATGCTCTCCAATGGGTTTATAACAGAAGAAGAGTACGAAGACGCACTCAGTCAAAAGGTGACAATTGTAGCGAAACAGGAGTTTACACAGTCCAATCCCGCTCCATATTTAATTTCACTTATAAGAGAATATATAGTATCAAGATATGGGGAAGAGTTCCTTTTCAGAGGTGGTGGCACAATTTATACGACGTGCGACTTAGATATTCAAAAGAAGGCCCAATCAGTACTGGATAGTATGTTAACGGAAACAGAGGCGGAGAGACATATAGAACCGACAAAATTACAGTATGAAGAGGATACAACAGAGAAAAAGTCTCCGTCATATTTACAGGGAGCTATTGTGTCCCTTGACCCTATTACTGGTGGAATTATAGCACTTGTTGGAGGCAGGGATTTTAAAGAAAGTGAATTTAACAGAGTAATACAGGCAGAAAGGCAGCCCGGATCTGCCTTTAAACCCTTTGTTTATCTCACTGCTATTGATAATGGATATTATCCAATAGATAAAGTCCTTGATATTCCAGTGGTTGTCAAAGGAGGGAAAAAAGATAAAGAAGACTGGAAACCCAAAAATTATGATAAAAGATATTTGGGAGAAATTACATTAAGAAAAGCCCTGGCGCTTTCCAGAAACCTTGCAACGGTGAATCTCATCTTGCAAATTGGACCGGATGCAGTCGTAATGTATGCAAGGAGAATGGGTATAAATTCCTTTATCCCACCTTTCCCTTCAATTGCACTCGGTTCATTTTCCCTGACACCTCTTGAGCTAACCTCTGCTTATGCCCCTTTTGATAACGGGGGGTACAGAATAAAACCGTATTTTATCGATAAGATAGTTGACAAAAGCGGCATTGTGCTGGAAAGCCATACAATACGAAAGATACCGGTTATATCTCCTCAAACTGCATACATAATGACAAATATGCTGGAAAGTGTTATAAACCACGGAACAGGGATAAATGTACGCAGGAAGTTTAAATTTAAGCTTCCCGCAGCCGGAAAAACCGGTACGACAAACCAGTACCGGGACAACTGGTTTATAGGATATACAACCAATATGCTCACGGGTGTATGGATAGGCTTTGATTCTGTCAGAACAATATACAAGGGTGCCACCGGCTCTTCAACTGCGCTGCCGATATGGGCGGTTTTTAACAAAGAGGTGTATGACGAACATCTCATGTCATCCCCGGACAATTTTAATGTTCCAGAAGGCATTGTATTTGCTGAGGTGTGTCTTCAGTCAGGTTTATTGGCCACGCAATACTGCCCTGCCACAAGTGTGGAGCCATTTAGAGATGGAGACGAACCGACGGCCTTTTGCAACATACATACGGGGCCTTCGAGTTCTGCCGGTGGTTTTAACGATCTGGAATTACATTACATAGAGCATACACCTTAAATGTACTTGCTTCTTTTGTTTTTTTCCGTTTACACACCGCAAATTGCCGAAAACATTCAGCAAATATATTCTCCAATGCAGGCTATGCTGACCCCGTCATTGATAGGAAGTAATGCGGCTTTAAGCTTCTATGCCACTGATTTCTATGGTATGAAGGATATTATAGCAGGAGGAATGGGCGCCGGGAAAAGTGGGGGTGCGCTTTATCTTTCATTTTTAAATGCTGGAAGTATAATGAAAACGTATTCCCTATCCATCGGATTCAACAGACAATACAGAGATATTGTACCCGGGCTGTCAAGCTCGTTTGAATACAGCAAATTGGATATGTACAGGTCCTACAAAATTCGGTTGACTTTATCCACATTGTGGAGACCGGATGATAGCGTGAGCTTTATCGTATTTTTGAGAGATGTGCTTGAAAGACCAAAAACTGGTGGAATAATGATTATAAATACTGTTGCGGGCAGTACAATTATAACCCTTGAATCAGAGAAGTATTTCCCTTTAAAGCTACATATTTCCCAGTCATTCAGGTTTACCAAGGTATTTGAGCCCGGCATCTTTATATGCTTTAATCCAGACAAATTCGGTGTGTTTATAAGGCTGAAAACAATGCCTGTTATTGGCTATTTTACAGAGTATCATACTGTATTGGGCTTCACAAACGGCATAAATCTTGAATATACAGGGAAAAGCAATTATAATTGAACACTACAGAAAAAGGAGGATTTATTATTGAAAAATTTTAAATGGAGAGTTTTGGTTGTTGCTGTGGTGATATTAGCTGCATTATGGGCACTCTGGCCAACATACAAGTACTATACACTATCTCCTGATGTGAAAAAAGTTATGAATCCAAAGGACTTGACAGCTCTTCATAAAAAAGCTTTGAATCTGGGGCTTGACCTTCAGGGAGGTATGTACCTCCTTTTAGAGGTGGATAAGAGCAAGCTATCCGAAGCTCAGATGAAGGGGGCAGTTGATAGAGCAATTGAGATAATAAGAAACAGGATTGACCAATGGGGCGTTTTTGAGCCATCCATCCAGAAAGTTGGTGCATTTAGAATATTGATACAATTGCCCGGTGTAATGAACAGGAAAATGGCGCGCAGTCTTATAGGCAGAACAGCCCAGCTTGAATTTCATATAGTGGCGAATGGAAAAGTAACGGACAATCTCGTACAAAAAATAGATAACACACTTGCCAGAGAGGAAGGCGATACATCTTCTACTGTTGGTCCGCTTTTAGGTCTGCTCGAATCTGCTGGCGAGGGCGCATATGTCGTTGATGAGGCTGATGTAAAAACCGTGGATTCCCTTCTATCTCTTTCTGAGGTGAAGGATATGCTGGGCACAAGATATAAATTCTATTGGGGAAAGGTAAGAGTGACGGATGACGGCAGAAAAGTAAAATCCCTTTTTCTTTTAAACACGAGAAGTGAACTAACGGGAGCTGATTTAAAGACAGCCCGACATACAATAGGTTCGCCCGGTTCTGAAATAGCAGGGCAGGCCATTGTCGAGCTGACGTTCAACAGAAAAGGGGCAAGAAAATTTTCAGTTGTTACTGGCAGGAATGTAAACAAAAGGCTGGCCATTGTGCTTGACAATATAGTTCAATCCGCACCTGTAATAAGGCAGAAAATCACTGGTGGCAGCGCAATTATAGAAGGTATTACCAACATTCAGGAAGCAAAGGAACTTGCTGTGGTTTTGAGAGCCGGTGCTTTGCCTGCACCTGTTAAGATAATAGAGGAAAGGTCTGTGGGGCCGCTGCTTGGAAAAGATTCCGTTCAGGAAGGACTGCGGGCCCTTATAATCGGTTTTCTTCTCGTCGTGCTCTTTATGATTTTTTACTACAATACATCGGGACTTATTGCTGACCTTGCATTGCTCTTAAACCTTGTATTTATCTTTGCCACACTTATCGCGTTCAGAGCCACTCTCACACTTCCAGGGCTGGCCGGTATTATTTTGACAGTTGGTATGGCAGTAGATGCCAATGTACTTATTTTTGAGAGAATAAGAGAGGAGTTACGTGCGGGGAAGTCTGCCAAAAATGCAATTGATGCGGGTTTCCATAGAGCCACTCTTACAATATTTGATGCTAATGCAACCACAATTATAGCAGCACTCGTTCTTTTGAAATTCGGAACAGGTCCTATAAAAGGTTTTGGTACCACACTAACCATAGGTATAATCGCCAGTTTCTTCACAGCCGTATACGTTACTAAAATAATATTTGACTATGTTTACAGTATAAAAAAGGTTAAAAACCTGAGGATATAGGAGGAGAAAATGGTCAGCTTTTTTAAAAATCCCAATTACAATTTTATAGGAAACAGAAGAAAAGCTTTTATAGTGTCATTAACATTGATACTTATCGGTATTATCAGTATTATAGCACATGGTGGATTGCGATATGGCGTTGACTTCACAGGTGGAAATTTGCTTCAGGTAAAGTTTGAGAAGACTGTTGATGTGGGTAAAATACGTTCCTGCATAAGAGATGCTGGTATAAAGAATGCGGAAATTCAAAGTTTTGGTGAGCCTACGAGCTTTCTTATAAGATATCAGGTGAATATAGATGCTGACAAGGTCGTTTCGGATTTGTCCAAGACATTCAACCAGCATGTAAAACTCATGAGGAATGAATCGGTTGGTCCGAGAGTTGGTAAGGAATTGCAGAGAAAAGCTTTCTGGGCGCTTGTCATTGGTCTGTTGCTTATGTTGATTTATATTTCTTTCAGATTTGATTTTTATTTTGGTATGGGCTCTGTCATAGCGCTTTTTCACGATGTATTCATAACAGTGGGGATATTCTCTCTGTTAAACAAAGAATTCACGATAAGCATAGTGGCTGCGCTTCTCACCATAGTTGGTTATTCCATAAATGATTCAATTGTGATTTCCGACAGAATAAGGGAAGAGAGAAAGAAATATGGCCATAAAGTTTCTTTTGAACGTATAGTTCAGGTGTTTAATAAGGCAATAAATGATACGTTATCAAGAACCATTATAACTTCTCTGACAACACTTGTTGTCTTGATTTCCATTCTAATTTTTGGAGGCCCCGTTATTTTTGATTTTGCTCTTTCCCTCACAATTGGCGTTATTGTAGGTACGTATTCATCTATTTTTGTTGTTGCTGCTTTGGTTATTGAATGGCAGCTTGCTCAAAGAAAAAAGAAAACTGCTCAAAAAGCTTGAAGATAGCCATAACAGGCAACCCCAGAAAAAAGGATATAAAACAGGTTTTAGAGGAACTCTCCAGACTTTTTAAAGATAGCGAAGTATTTTTTACCAGCAATCTAAAGGGATTTGTGAATTCTGACAATTTTATAGAGGAAAGCGAAATCGGTGCTATATCCGATATCGTAGTAAGCCTTGGTGGTGACGGAACACTCCTGCGGAGTTCAAGATTTTCCAATGGCAAGCCTGTGCTGGGTATAAATCTCGGAGGTATGGGATTTCTCACGTCAATTGCTCCGGATGATATTGAAAAAGCCGTAGGTGACATAAAAAATGGAAATTACTATATTACAGAACGATTCCGTATTGAGGCTGTGAGTGGCTCATCAAGGCTTGAAGCTTTAAACGATATAACGATATTTTTAAAGGACAGCTCAAGGATGCTTGAACTCACAGTGTATGTTGATGAAGAGATTTTATCCCAATATAGAGCCGATGGGCTCATCATTTCCACGCCGACAGGTTCGACTGCTTATAATCTTTCAGCCGGTGGGCCGATAATATACCCCACACTCAACCTTTTTATATTGAGCCCGATATGTCCGCACAAGCTTACACTGAGGCCAATGGTCCTTGCTCCTGATGTGACAATCTCGGTGAGGGCACGATCCAAAGATGAGGATATTTTGGTTTCCGCAGACGGACAGGTTTACAAAAACATTGGACATTCAGGAATGGTAACAGTCAGAAAATCTGATACAAAAACAAGGCTGATCAATTTCCCCTGGGGCGGTTCTTTCTTTTCTCTGATAAGGGAAAAGTTGAGCTGGGGATGATATTAAAAGAACTTTATACCAAGAATTATCATATATTGGGTAATCAGCATATTGAACTTCATAAAGGCATGACCGTTGTTACGGGTGAAACAGGTGCCGGGAAATCGCTTCTTGTCAATGCCATTCATGAATTGTTCGGTGGTAAGATTGTCTGGGAAAGGCATAAGTCAAATGAAGAGATTACGGGCATTGTTGAATTATCGGGTGAAGAGCATATAATTAAAAGAAGCATATTTACAAAAGAGCGAAAGTCCAGGTTTTTTATTGATGATAGTCCTGTCACCAGAGCCCGTGTCATTGAAAAATTCTGGAAATACATTGAAATAACAAGTCAATATGAAAGTCAGGACCTGCTAAATCCGCAGATACACTATCATTACTTTGACATTCTTGCTTCACTTGAAAAACTTGAAAAGGAAGTGGAAGAGTCTTATAAAAATTATCATAATGCGCTTTTAAAACTCAAGCAGGCGGAGCATGAATACTCGGAAAGACAAAAACAAAGGGAATTTTTAAATTACCAATTAAAAGAGATGAAGTCATTAAATGTGCAGCCTGACGAGGATATTACACTTGCCGAGAAGCTCTCAATTTTTGAAAGTATAGAGAACCTTGGGGAGATGATAGACGAGGGTAAAACCGTTTTTTATGAGGGAGAAAATTCTATATACTCCCTTGTATCGGAGTTCAGGAACAAATATGAGAGGCTTTACAGCAAAGAAATTTCCAGAGATGGTATTGGAGAACTTATTGAAGGTATAGGAATAAATGCGGAGGAAGTTTGGAAGATTTTAGAGAGGTATAGCCAAATGACCGCAGTGTCAAAGGATGAAATAGAAGCGGTTAGAGAGAGGCTGTACAACATAAAAACACTTTTCAGGAAATATAATATTAGTTCAACGCAGGAGTTAAAAGAACTCATCAAACGCACAGAGGCGGCAATAGATAATATGAATGTGAAGGAAATGGAACTTGGTAAGCTGCGCGAAGACCTTCGGCATAAACAGGATAAGCTGAGTAAATTGTGTCGGAGTTTGAAGTTTGAAAGAAAGGGGTCAAAGGCAAAAATTGAAAAATATGTTGAAAAAGAGCTATCGGAACTTGGTATTACACGGGCGAAGTTTTTGGCAGATATAAGGGACAAAGAGGACGGACCAACAGGCTCAGAAGATATAGAATTTCTGATTTCAACCGTGCCCGGAGAACCGCCTGCCAAGCTCAGGTTCACTGCCTCAGGTGGTGAACTCTCAAGAATTCTGCTGGCATTTAAAAAACTTTTAAAAGCAAAGGATATAAAAAAAATAGTTATATTTGATGAGATAGATACGGGCATCGGAGGCAATGTTGCAGGTAAAGTCGGTGCGGCGTTGCAGCAGATATCAAAGCAATCTGAAATGATTGTTATAACACATCTTCCGCAGATTGCAGCCTTTGCTGATTGGCATATATTCGTTAAAAAGAACATTACAGGAGACACGACTGAAATTCAAATCAAATATTTAAACAAAGAGGAGCGCATTAATGAAATAGCCCGAATGATTTCCGGGGGCAAGATTACGCAATCTGCAATAACTCATGCCGCTTCTCTTATAAAAAGGAGGTGATAATTTGGATAGAATTCTGGCATCTGTTGCCGAAACTATAAACAAATCCAAGGGTGATAATACTGTAATTTTAGACATGAGGTCAATACAGGCAAGGTTTTGTGATTTTTTTGTTATAACCACTGCAAAAACAAAGTATCATATGGAAGCACTTTCCCAAGAAATTTCAGAGGAACTTGAAAAAATGGGCATGTTGCCTCATCATATAGAAGGTACAAAAGACAGTAGATGGGTGTTAATGGATTACGGGTATTTTGTAGTACACATATTTACAGAAGGGGGTAGAGGATTCTATGCACTTGAAAATCTGTGGCATGATGCCAGGAGAATAGAGGTAAAAGATGAAGCTTAAAGATGGTCGCTACATCAAAAAGTTTCTCGGCACTATCGTAAAGAATACTGTTAAATCACTTTTTGGCGTGGACTGTGAGATATATTTTGAAGAAACTCCGCACATTGAGTTTGGAGATTATTCAACCAATTTTTTATTTAAACTTTCCAAGATAACACACAAGTCTCCCAAAGAAATTGGGGACACAATTTCGCTTGAATTGTTTAAAACCCTGAAATCTGTGGCAAGAGAGGTTAATACTCAGGCTGGATTTCTCAATATAACACTTTCCAACAAGATATTGCATGACACGCTGAGGCAGATAAACAGCGACCCGAAAAATTACGGCAAGCAGGTCACAGGACTGAAAAATAAGGTAAATATAGAATTCGTTTCCGCAAATCCGACAGGACCATTGAATGTTGTTAATGCACGTGCAGCTGCTATTGGTGATTCTCTGAAAAGAATATTAAATTTCATGGGATATGATGCCGATTCCGAGTTTTATTCCAACAATGCTGGAGCACAGATAAAGGCACTTGTTGAAACTGTGAAGTGGTGGATGGACAAGGCAAATGGAACAAACCGGCCATTTCCAGAAACGGGTTACAGGGGAAAGTATCTTGAAGCAGTGGCGAAATCTGCCATATCTGAGCATGTATCCGAAAATGAGCTTGAAGATTATGTGACTGAGAAGATTTTAAATGAGCAGCTCAAAGTGCTCAAAAAATTTGGAGTTAAGTTTAATAATGTTGTTAATGAAAAATGGATAAGGAATAGTGAATATCCCGGACTTGTCTTGAGGAAGCTGAAAGAAGAAAAATTTTTGTTTTTCGAGGATGGGGCAACGTTTTTCAGAAGTACTGATTTTGGAGATACAGAGCCCAGAGTTATTATAAGAAGAAACGGGACAGGCACTTATTTCTTTTATGATCTTGCCTATCATCTCTACAAACTGGACAGAAAATATAAATGGTTGATAAATCTCTTAGGGCCTGACCATCATGGCTATTTAAAGAGAATGGAAGCAGGGCTTTCTGCGCTTGGTTATGATGGTAAATTACAAATACTGATCGTTCAACAGGTCAATTTACTTAAAGGCAATGAAAAGATAAAGATGTCAAAAAGAGAAGGGCAGTATTATACGTTGCATGACCTTCTTAAAGAGGTTGGTAAGGATGCCGCAAGATTTTTCTTTCTTATGAGAACACTCAATTCGCATTTGAATTTTGACATGGATAGGGCAAAGTTATTGGATAAGAATAATCCTGTTTATTATGTCCAATATGCACATGCTCGTGCCTGCAGTCTTTTGAAATTCGGAGAAGAGAAAGGATTTTCCCCTTCGGATAAGTCGCTTAGACTCTTACAATTGCAGGAAGAACGTGCACTTATGCGTAAGCTTGTATACTTCCCTGATACGGTGGAATACGCTGCGGTGCGATTAGAACCGCATGAAATAGCAAAGTATCTTATGGAACTGTCGGATATTTTTCATAATTATTATCAAAAGAACAGAGTTGTGGACGAATCAAAACCGGAGTTGACGCAGGCAAGACTGTTTCTTGTACTGGGTGTCAAGAATGTGTTGAAAGCGGCGCTGTCTCTGATTGGTGTCTCTCAACCCAAATCGATGTAGGAGAGTACAAATGAGGAAATTTTCAATAACGAGAAATTTTGTTGAAAACGCAGAAGGTTCCTGTCTTGCTGAGATGGGTAATACGAAAGTGATATGCAGTGCTTCTGTTTCCGATACCGTGCCTGCATGGATGAAAAATGCAGGTATGGGATGGGTAACAGCGGAATATGCAATGCTTCCCAGAGCAACCTTACAGAGAAAACCACGTGAGTCAAGACTGGGGCGCCTTGATTCAAGGTCAGTAGAAATATCCAGAATAATAGGCAGAGCAATTCGTGGGGTAGTGGACCTTTCCAAGTTGGAAGGCTATACAATAGTTATTGATTGTGACGTGTTGCAGGCAGACGGTGGTACAAGAACAGCGGCTATAAACGGTGGCTTTTCGGCATTGTATGATGCTGTCAATTTTATGTTAAAGAAGAATCTCATAAAGTATAATCCCATAAGAGAATTCCTTGGAGCAATTTCCGTAGGTATTGTTGGAAGAAAATTCGTGGTTGATTTATCCTATGAAGAAGACCATGTGGCGGATGTTGACCTCAATGTAACAATGGCGGAGAAATCAGGCATACTGGATATACAGGGAACGGGTGAGAGAAAAGGTTTTAAAAGACAGGAACTCAACACCATGCTTGATATGGCTGAGGAGGCAATATCCGATATTATAGCGTATCAGAAGAAGAACCTTTTTAAGGATTATCTCTCGGATAGGCTAAATAATGATATTTGAATCTTTAAAATTGAAAAACAGGAGGTAATTACAATGGGAACAAAAGGCAGGGAAATAGTCGGAATGGACGTAGATAGTGTGGTTGAGTTGCTTAATAGGGCATTTGCAGATGAATGGTTGGCACACTATCAATACTGGATAGGTGCAAAGGTTGTCAGTGGCCCGATGAAAGAAGCCGTTATAGCCGAGTTAATTCAGCATGCCGGTGATGAACTCAGACATGCTGATATGCTCACTGCGAGAATAATACAACTTGGAGGTACACCGATTATCAAACCCGAGGATTGGTATAAGATGACGAATTGTGGATATGATGCCCCTGAAAATCCCTATGTAAAGGATATTTTAGAGCAGAATATCAAAGGTGAGCAATGCGCAATTGAGACTTACAATAAATTGCTTGCGCTCACCAGAGACAAAGATCCTATTACCTATAATATAGCACTTCAGATTCTTCAGGATGAAGTGGAGCATGAAGAGGACCTTCAGGCTCTTCTGGAGGATATGAAAGATATGTTAAAAAGAGGGTAGTGTAATTTA
>JALTEL010000033.1 GCA_027073945.1 Caldifarciminota bacterium
GGAGGAGAACAGGGAGGGTCCTATGCTGCAAAAACCTTAGAAAACAAAGGGCGAGAGCATGTTGGAAAAAGAAGCACCCTGTGATCGGTTACCAAAATGAAGCCTCCACTTATTGAGAAGTTACAAATGGGTCATCTAACTTGTTGTTTTTAAAAGATAAATTTACCCAAGTCAGCCATAACTAGGAAACTCGGGCTAAAGGGAAGAGTTGCAGGAAATCCTGCTAAAATGACCAGAAATATTAGCTCCTTGCCATACGGTTATAAGGAATAACCTGCCAGAGCTTATGCAAACCAAACCTGTTGATATAAGTATAATTGTTCCTTGCCGAAATGAAGAAAAATTTATAAAGGAAACAATCAGAAGGATTGTTAGTCAAAAAGGAGCTGGTTGGTTATTTAATTATGAGCTGTTTATAGTAGATGGGAAAAGTACTGATAACACAGTAAAACTGGTTGAAGAAGAAATAAGTAAAAATAATAATATAACACTCATTATTAATGAGAAGAAGATAACACCTGCCGCCTTTAATTTGGGGATTAAAAATGCTTCCGGAAAATATATTTGCATACTTGGAGCGCATGCTGAAATTTCTAAAGACTATCTGATTAATTGTCTGAACACGATAAAAAAAGTTAATTCTGATAATGTAGGCGGCACATGGAAAGCTAAAGGGCAAGGATACCTGGGAAAGGCTATAGCATTATCTTTTCAAAGTTCCTTTGCTGTAGGTGGTGCAAGAAGCCATAAAATTAATTATGAGGGGTACGTTGATTCTGTTTGGGGTGGTTTTTATAAAAGAGAGGTGTTTGATAAAATAGGCATTTTTGATGAAGAACTCATTCGCAATCAGGATGACGAACTTAACTTACGTTTACTTCGATCAGGTGGCAAGATATGGCAATCACCTCAAATAAAGTCATGGTATTACCCGCGTGCATCTATTCTTAGATTATTTAACCAATATATACAATACGGATACTGGAAGGTCAGGGTGATCCAGAAACACAAAATTCCTGTTTCGATTCGTCATATTATTCCTGGTTCGTTTGTTGGTTTCCTTATTTTTCTGGCGGCGCTCTCTCCATTTAGTCAGCTTTCTCTAAAAGTATTGATTGGAATACTTATTTTTTATTGGGTTACAAATATAGGTGCTTCATTGGTCTTATGCAAAGAGCCATCAAAGTGGAAATATATCCCCGTTATGCCGATAATATTTGCTGCCTATCACTTTGGCTATGGATATGGTTTTTTGCGTGGCATATTGGATTTTGCCGTTTTGAAAAAACAGGCTGGCGAAACATTTACAAGAATTACCCGCAATGGAAAGCGTTGATACAAGATGACCGCATTCTTAAGTGAAGCCGTCGAATGGCGAATACCGGTCTGGGCGCCAGCAGTGTCAAATGCTCTTGACCGTGCCGCAATCATGCTCCCCTCGGATGCAAAAGTTCTGGAGATTGGATATAACAGCGGCATGATGTCCTGTTATATGGCCGCCCGGTATGGGTGGAATATCGTTGGTTATGATATCGCTGATTCATTACAGAGTAAGGCAGAAGCTACGGCCAGGCGTTATAAACTGGAAAGGATGACAGATTTTCGTGTCTGTTCGCCTGATGAGACTCTTTCTATTAAAGGAACATATGATGCTGTCTTTTTGAAAAGCGTTCTGTATCATATTTCCGATAAAACTGTATATAGAAACTGGCTCGAGTGGCTTCATAGTGTTGTAAAAGATGGTGGTGTGATTATTGCGGTCGAAAATGGAAGGGGGGGGATAATTGATAGGATTTATAGAAAAACCATCAAGCGATCTCGTTGGGCCGATTTTCTGCTTTTTGATGGGTGGGTAGAACAGGAATTCCAACGGAGATTCAGACATGTGGATGTTAGGTATTTTGGTCGGTTCAGTCAGTTTTTTACCGTTTTGCCGAAAGCATGCAGGCTGATCCGCGCGCTGGAAGACAGATTCTGCCCGGCCAACGCTGACCATTGCTTTGTCGCTTCAATCGTGGCACGAAAATAAATGATGAGATATCGAAAAAAGATAAGAGATGAAAAATAAAAACATGAAAGTTCCATTTGCAATTCCTGAATGTGGTGATGAAGAGATTAAAGAGGTGGCCGCTGTAATTAAAAGTGGCTGGCTTACGACAGCTTCCAGGTGCGCCCAATTTGAGAGCGATTTTGCCAAGTTTGTCGGTTCCAAACATGCCCTGGCTGTAAATTCTGCTACAGCCGCGCTTCATCTTGGTTTGGAGGCACTTGGGGTAAAGCCTGGCGATAAGGTCCTGGTCCCCACCTTTACTTTTACCGCAACAGCAGAGATTGTGAGATACTTGGATGCTGATCCTGTGTTTGTAGATTGTAACATTGAGACATTTTGTATAAATATGTTACAGGTAGAAAAGGCGCTTAAGGTGCAAGATCTTAGGCCTGAGGACATAAAGGCGATAATCCCAGTTCATTTCGGGGGACATCCATGTGATATGGATGCCATTTTAGAGTTTTCTAAGGATAACAATTTAAGGGTGATGGAGGATGCGGCCCATGCATTGCCAACGTGCTATTGCAGCTCAAGGCTCAAGACTCAAGGCTCAAAGGGGGGCGAGGATGCTCAGAAGGTAATGATAGGATCGCTTGGAGATGTGACGTGCTTTAGCTTTTATGCTAATAAGACCATGACAACTGGCGAAGGTGGTATGCTCTGCACAAATGATGATGAAATTGCAAAGAGAGTGAAGGTGATGCGTCTTCATGGGATTAACCGGGATGTATGGGATCGCTTTTCAACCGGAGCATCCTGGGAATATGATGTGATTGCCCCAGGCTTTAAATATAATATGCCTGATATAAATGCTGCCCTTGGGATACATCAATTAAAGAAGGTTGAGATTTTTCGGAAAAAGAGGCAACGGATAGCGGAGTTCTACTATCAGGAATTGAAAGACATTCCTGGACTGATCCTTCCGCGGATCCATTGTGCAATGGAAGATCATTCCTGGTACTTATTCAATGTGCTTATAGATCCTGATAAAACTTTAAGGGGCATTGATCGAAACGACTTCATTAATGAAATGAGCAAACGTGACATAGGCACGAGTGTTCACTACAAGCCTATTCATCGAATGACATATTATAGAGAAAAATACGGCCTAAAGCCAGGAATGTTTCCCAATGCCGAATGGGTTTTTCAAAGATGTCTTAGCCTTCCCATGTTTTCTGCAATGAGTGATGGTCAGCTTGAGTATGTAATAAAAAGCATTAAAGAGATTTTGTTATAAGCCTTATGCTGGATTACGAAAATTTTGGAAAACGTTTGTTTGATATCGTATGTTCCTTAGCTGGATTAATCGTTTTATCTCCATTTTTTATATTGATTTCGGTCCTGATTAAAATTGATTCTCCAGGAGGGCCAATTTTCTTCCTCCAAGAAAGGGTTGGAAGGAGTGGAGAAGAGTTTAAACTTATAAAGTTTCGTTCTATGTATACTGATCGCAGTCAGGAAAAGAAAGGATTTACTCCTGGAGATGAAAGTAGAATAACAAGGTTGGGTAGATATTTAAGAAAGACCAAGATTGATGAATTACCAGAACTGATTAATGTCCTTAACGGGGATATGAGTCTGGTTGGTCCCAGGCCTGAGGTCCCTCACTATGTTAGAAAATGGCCGGAAGAAGACAAGAACATTATACTTTCAATTAGTCCGGGTATTACCGACTACGCGTCATTCTGGTATAGCAATGAAGAAGAGGTTTTATATCGTGCTGAAGACCCGGAGCTTACTTATGTAAAAGAGGTTATGCCTTATAAACTGGACTTATACAAGAGATACGTTAATGAAAGAACTATGTGGCTTGATATCCGCATTATCTTTGCGACGCTGGGGAAGATAGTGGGATTAAATAGTGCTTCGCTCTTGCCCGAATTAAGGGCCTAGCGATGTCTGGATGAGTCTCCTTTGACGTGAAAGGCGGATAATGGGGGACGTTGTTTCATATTTCCATTTACGCCAATTCTAACATGAAATGGGAAGGATAATGGGGGACGTTGTTACCTTCTGACTTTATTAGACAGGATTTACAGGATTATCAGGATTTTTTGGTCTTTCTCCCTTCCCTGAAGAAAGGGAGAAAACTCAAAGAAGGAGTTTAGGGGACGGAGTT
>JALTEL010000034.1 GCA_027073945.1 Caldifarciminota bacterium
GTTTTGCTGTTAATGAAACTGTTCGTTCGATATTTTTTTCGGTGTTTTTTTTCTTTATTTTGGCCATTGCACCAACATTGACCTTTTTCTATATAATTTTTATTGTATCATTTTTAGGCGATGGGCAATTAATAAATTGTGTGCAACCTGTCCACAAATTGTTTACAAACTGTCCACAGTTGGTTTTAACACAATCTTTATAAACCTGTAACGCATTCTCCCGCACATGGAAAACGGAAACACCTTACCGGATTGGTATCGAAAGGATTTGCATATCCCTTCGGCCTTTAACCCCGCAAACCTCCCGACGAGGAACACCGTAATAACTGGAACAGTTGGTAGTTTCAAATCTCTTTTTATCAAGTCCTCCATCCCTTATGCTCTTCTTCAGAATGGTGTCCTTGTTCTTGATGTGCACAACGAATATCCGGGAAAGGCTGCCCGTCCACGGCTTGACCCGAACCTTATTTCCGTCGAGTTTCTTCAGAGCATCCTTAATTCAACTGCTGCTTATGTTCTGGATGTTGTGGAGTGTATTCGTTCACGGCTTCCCGTGAAGGAATTTCTTGAGGATTCCACACTTTCCAAAACCCAACAAATGTATTTTGTTCATGCTATGAAAAAAGTTGAACTCCTTTTAGGGGACGGCACTGATGTTATTGATGGAATAAACCAGTTCCCTTATTTCCGTCTTGTTTTTAATCCCGACCTTGCTACAGAACAACTTTTCCTCACTCTCCGGCAGTTGATTTATTCTTCTAAAAAACTCACTCGTGGCGTTGTGGTTATCGCTGAGGAACTGGAAAAATTGGGCGATATTGACCAGAAAGGCATAATCGAGGAGTTCATCATGGCAGGGCGCAAAAAAGGCATGTACCTTGTTTTTGTTTCTCACATGTCTCCTGAAATGCTTATGGAATTTCTTGGCTCTGCTTATTTTCAATTCGATTCCCATTCACACTTTTTCCCTGATGGACACTATGAAACCGACCAGAACGAACAGATAATAACGGGGGTGCTCTGATAACAGAACCATCCTCTGAAAGTGTCCCTTCGACACCGGTCTATGAACCATCTCCGAATGATGAAACCGAACGGGTTGAAGAGCACCCTGAATTAACTTCACTCCTTGAGGATATAGAACAGGTTCATCAAATCGCCATTCTTCAGGATAGGCAACATACTGCCCGAATGGTTTTCCTTGTTGCTTTGCCTGTTCTTATCGGTGCTTTCCTTCTTGCATTCACTCTTTATTTTCTGATACCTCACGGATATACCACACAATACCACGAATCGTATAATCCACAGGTTCCGGGTTCTGGAGTTTATCATCCTTGGACAGGTTCAGAGGCATGGAGTTTTTGGTATATGCTTCTTGCTTCGTCTTATATGCTCATCTTCATCTTCCTCACGAATTTCATTAGAACCGTCCGATTTGTTAGAGTAGGCGATTATAATTTTAGGGTTATTGCCTCCATTCCCCATGGTTCTTTTGAAGTTCTTCTTGGCCCTCGAATGTCTCACCGGTTCATTGAGACACCTAAACGGTCTGTTACCTATTCATCACTTGGGCATGAATCCTATGACACCATTAAAATTATGCTCATTCAAGAAGCACTGGACCAGGAACGGACACTTATGCACCGTTCTTTTGATGCTGCTTTTACTTCATCACGGGAGGTTAAGCGTTGAACTCCTTTCATTCTTTTAACAGTCACGGGGGAAACATGGACCAAAACAAACGCAACAAATTATTCATTACCTCGGAAATTTCCGGGGTCTCCTATAAATTTGTGTTAGAGGGTTTTGTATGCTCCCCTTCTAACAACTGCGAACCTTTTTTTAACTTCCCTCGTGACATCATCATGACAGTGTCGGAGTTGGAGATTATTGCCTCCTATCCCCTCGAAAGAACTGCTCGCAACTCTTCGTGTATTAACCGCATCCCTGCAACTCCGGCACACCTCACAGTAAAGGCGCAGAGGCATGAAGTGCAAAGCACTGAGTACCGGATGACTCCGAAAGAGTCGTCAAGGCGTTTAAAAGGGTCTTTTTTTAACAAACCCAAATTAAAGGACTTAACAGAGTACTATGGAGTTACTCCTACCATCCCATTGAGGGGAATGGGGTCTCTAATAAATTTCATAAACCCTTTGCCTCTGCTCTTTACCATCACGGTCATTCCCTGCGGAAAAATCTGGAAATTTCAGAGGCGCTGTTTCCTTCTCCGCAGGGATGACACCTTTAAAGGAGGTGTGATTTCTGGTTGATATGGTAGCCGAAACCGAAAAACTTGCCTCCATCTTTAATGCTCACATTGGCGATTATTTATCAAAGTCCGACCGTGATTATTTGCTTGATGTTTTTGCTATGGCTTCGGCTTCAAAGGACATGGCGCTTCTCTTTTTAAAAGAGGATTCACTGTCTCCGGAATTTGAATCTTGGCGTTCTCTCTGGGCTGAAGTCTGGCGTTCTCTTGAAAGGGATTTAAGAATTGCAGACACCTATTCACAGTTCATAATTCAACTCACTGTCATCCACAGGGTCATGGATTACCTCAATGCTTTCGGCTCCGAATTTGAAGATATACACATGAACTCGGAGATAGAAAAGGCGTTAAGGTATTTCAATGTCCTCGATGATTATAAGAGCGGCTATTCTTTTGTTGCTCGGGAGGAAATTATAAAACAGGAATTAACCTTGGCATTTGTGCCTATAGAGTCCATCGTTTTCTATGCCCCTTTTTCGGCATCTTCGAGAACTATTCATCTCGATAAAGAGGCTTGGGATACGGTGCGGGAATATTCGGAAGTCCATGAGAACATCCAAAAAATGACTTCTCGAAAGGGCTTCATTGGAAAAATTGAACAACGGATTCGTCTTATGAGGTTGTTTCTATGGGCTATAATACGGGTGAAATGGCATCGGAATTAATGGCAAATCTGATTACTTATGTCTTGCCTGTTCTGCTGGTAATCTTTATTGTTTACTTGCTTCTCTTGCTTTATCCCCGTTTGTCCAGACAGTTCAATAAACCGAGGACGAAACCCCCTCAACTCCGAGGATTAACGAGGTGATTTAGATGGTGAGATTATCAGATTCGGAGTTCAACGAATACAAAAAAATCCTCATGTCCTGCAAAACGGTTAGAGAAATCCGGGCGGCTGCTTCGCGATTGGAAAGAAAAAAACCAAGAATCGCTTCCCGTCTCCGTGCAACTGCATCATCACGGGTTGAATATGCGGTGATGTCCAATTTAATCAGGCATTATGGTTCTGCGGAAAAGGCTTTCCGACACCTCAACCGTGTTGTAAGGAAAAATGGAGGGATTTAAAATGACTAAAAAAAGCCGGAATAGTAAACCGGCAAAGCGAAATACCGGAGTTCCAAGGATTGGATATGAGGACAGAAGAATTGAAAAACCTCAATACCGGAAACCGGGTGTCCGTTATGATGATTGGGGCTATGAAAGGATTGACAGAAAAAGAAAGCGTGGACACTCCACCACAACTATCCACCGACGCAGAAAACCACCTTTCAAAGCACCACGAATGCCTAAACGGAAACCTCGCAAGCCAAAAACCACTATCAAAGGGCGCAGGCTGATTAATCATGCCCGTTCTAAAGAAGGCGTCCCGATTGTAGAGAACACGCTTGCACAACACAGGGCGAAAGTCCAGAGAGAGAAGGCTCTTGAAGCCATCATGGATTCCCGGACCAGTGAAGCAAAAGCCGCAAGGCGGGCGTTTCTTTTCCATCCGTTCAGGCCAAACAAAAAACTAAAACTGGCCCATGCTGTATATCGGGAAAGGATTGCCCTTGTTACAACCTCTCCGGAGGCTCAGGACCTCGAATATGCGGCTATGAAGGCTTGGGATGCTGGCAGAATGGCTGTTGGCTATATGCTTATGGAAAAGGCTGTTGCTGCTGAAAGAATTGCTGCTGGCAAAACTCTCTACCTCCCCATTAAGGCTTCAGTCCCACAGAACAAACGGAGATTCACTTCAAGAAGACGCAAAGGAGGAATATAGAATGAACAAACAAAGGCTTTATGCCGTGGCTCTCTATGCACTTATGGCCGTTCTGGTTCTAAGTGTGCTGCCCTTTAACGGTTCTGCCGTTGAAGGTGATTCCACCTATACCGTGCAGGTCTGGGTTCACGATACTGC
>JALTEL010000035.1 GCA_027073945.1 Caldifarciminota bacterium
TCTTCAATTACTGTAATACCTGTTTTTTCAAATTCTGATTTAATATAATCTGCTGCCGCAACTAATGCTTCCGGTGAAATTATCGAATGCCGTATTCCCTGTAAATTATAAATATGCTGATACAGTTTATCTACATCTATTAATTTTGTTAAATCCATAAAACTTTTCATAAATTCTTGTTTTCCCATTTTAGACTTGAATACATTTAATCTCTGGTATGTTGTGACCTTTGTCAATGGCTGTTTTTCCTTCTTTTGTTATAATGCAGCATATTTAAAAAGGAGAAAAATGAGAAACTGTAGATGCTTCATTTGATAACGGAGTTCTTACGGATGAAGAAGAAGCGGCGCTGAATGAACGAGAACAGTTAAAGGTACGGTTTTAAGGGTGAGCGCGTTTAAACATCAGAGACGGTACATGTAGACACGTCCTGTATCTAGTTCAGTTTTAATACAAGCATTGTCTGGTCATCAATTCTTGGAGTTCCATCCATAAATGACGTTATATCATCCAGAACGGCATCTGCCATTGCCTGCCCATTCAGCTTTGTTTTCCCCTTTATCAGCTTTTCCAGCCTTCCCAATGAGTATGTTTCTCCCTGTCCGTTCTGTGCATCCATGACACCGTCTGTATAGAGAAAGAACAGGTCTCCTCTGGAAGCAGACAGCAGTTCTCTTGAATACTGCTCATTCGGCTCCACGCCAATGGGCAGTCCCGGGGTATCAATCTGTGAAAAGCTATTCCCGGATGCTGAGTAATACAAAAGAGGCGCATGAGCAGCATTTGAATAGGAGATTCCCCTGGTTTTTTCGTTAATTAAAAGCACACTCATCGTTGCATACTGGTCTACACCAATTTTTTTCCGCAAGCCCTTGTTAATAATCCTAAGAAGGTGGTCCGAATCTTTTGCTGACGGGGCTACAATTCTAATCATCGTCCGGATCATTACCATGAGAAGAGCTGCAGGAATCCCCTTTCCTACAACATCACAGAGGACAACTGCTGTTCTCCCGCCGGGTAGTTTAAAGACATCATAGTAGTCACTGCTTACCGCTTCTGCAGCCTGAGAAAAAACGCCGATGGAAAAATTTGATATTTCAGGCAGTTTACCGGGGAGCAGCTTACTTTGAATATTTGATGCTATTTTTAATTCCCGTTCCATCTCTGTTTTTTGTACTGCCTCGGTAAAATTATAAAGGTTATCAATAGTCAGTGCCGCGTAATCACCAAAAGTCTTCATGTTAGCAAAGTCAACGTCGGTAAACTCTTCCTCAGGATTTGTTTTTACAAGGGCAATGACACCAAGAACTCTCCGTGTTACAACAAGGGGCACTATAATCATGGAACGGATATACTGGCCGCTGTTTGTGTCACTGTTTTGGACAAGATACTCGTTCCCTGCGGAATTCTTTATATAAACACCTTCTCCACTCTGCATCACCGCGCCAATAATTGTTTTTCCGGGAGTAATTTTATATTCCTTTAAAAAATCAAGCTGCCGTTCCGGGGTTTCCAACACAACATCAGGGACTTTAAAGGGACAAGGGAAAAACCCCTCTACCGCCTGCAGACGGATTACCGGAGAATCCTCGTCAATCATGAAAACCGCACCTGCATCGACACTGGAATTTTTCATGATGGACTGCAGTATCTTTTCGAGAGCACGTTTTATATCGAGACCTTCTGACAGCGAAACACTGACATCAATCATAAATTCCAGTACGGAATCAAGTTTTTTCCAGAGTTCTGTCTTAAACGCATTGTAGTGATGAGAAAGCTCTTCGAACTCATCGCCCGATTTGATATTCAGTTCACGGGAAAAGTCTCCCCTTGAAACAGTTTTAATGGCGTCTTCAACAATACTGATCCTCATCGAAATTCGCCAGGCTATAATATTAACAATGAGTACTGACAGTATAATACTTAAAACGACAATGACGAGGACAAAGATGTAACTATTCTGCAGTGTTTGTTCAGATTCAGTGGAAACATTTTTAACAAATGCATTGAGCTTTGTATTAAATGTTGCCGCCATGGCCATTACATTATCCTGATAGTTCTGAAGGGTAAGGACTTTTCCAATCAGATCGGAAGCGTCACTCTGGTGTTGCAAATACGCGTGCTGAATCCCTTCATTTCCTATTTCCTGAGCAAACCCGTTTGCTATCATTTCATCAAGGTACTTAAGTTCCGGACTTATATACCAGTCTTTCAGCTGCTTCCACCAGCCAACTACATTTTTATATCCCTTGATAGAGTTCTTCCCCAGAAACTTTGTTCCCTTCTCCCGGGAAAGAATATCCAGCTGCTTTTCAAACCCATCAATAGTACTCTGAAAATTATCCCGAAGCGTTTTAATATTTTCAGCTGTTGACAGGAAAGTTCTGGCTGCATAATTCAGCTTCTCCATACTTGAAGATATTTCATTAACCTGATACTCAACATTCTTGAGAGATACAGCAAAATTGGTAAAATAAAGAGAAACTCCAATGGCTACTGCAAAACCTACGGTTATAACGATTTCAACAAACGTTAATTTATATTGTATTCGCATGGTAGAAGGAGTATATCATAAAACTCTCCATTACATCTACTCTAAAATTATTTCCACAGGGTCGCCCTTCCTTACCACTCCCGATTTTATAACTTTCAGAAACCTGACATCTGTTTTCAAGGAACAAACCCTGCCGCTTTTTACGATATCACACTCCGGGTAGCATTTTTTCCTGTCCTTTACAACTTCAAAAACAGCTCTGCCGATGGAAAACCGTGTACCGGTTCCGGTTTTATGTAAAGGGATTCCGCTTATTCGGAGTGTTTCCATAAAGCGCTCGAAGCATAACCCGTCAAGCACTTCATTCTGTACAGCACTCCGGCCTTCCAGAGAAAGAACGGGAACCTGCCTTTCGGTACCGCTTTTGGAGTAGGCATCCCCTTCCAGACCGTAATTTTCCCTGAACATTCCTTCCTCTATTTCAATACGTGTTGATTTTTTTTCTCTGCTGACAAAGATTGCTTCTACTCTTCCCACAGATCACCTTCTCTTTATTTTATTTTGCTTTTTCTCAAAATATTGCGCAATGTTATCCTTTAATTCAGCGGTATGTGAAAACATAAACGGATTAAAAAACCGTACAATTGTCTGCTTACTGGCAATCCTTCCCCGTCGGCGGACCTGTTGCTTCAAGAGCCTGAAGTCAACTGTTTTCCTTTCCAGTGCCAGCTCTCTCAGTTTTATTTTCAGTCTTGTCCGTTCCTTCTCTGCAGACTCCCTTATAAGCCGGTGAAGCCGTGAAGCAAGGTTAAATGAAACGACAATATCCTGAAAAAATACACCGTAATAAAACCCAAGCCCCCAGTAGGAATATACGCTGTTCCTGGCCACGTCAGCCAGCAAAACAAGCTGCGGAAAAATAAAATAATAAAAGAAAAGGGCAAGAAGTGTCCAGTAAAGGGAAAAGAGGGGACAAACTAATCCTTTGTAATTAAATTTTCTGTCTGAATAATCCCAGAGACGGAGGTTAAAAGCCCGGAGGAAGAATTCTCCTGTAAGAAGCTCAAGGACTGTTGTTCCCGCAAAAAACAAGAGTATACGAAAGTAAAGAGAGATATCAGGAAGCGAAAAAAGATACAGGTAAACAACACCAAATCCATATACAGGAAGATACGGTCCCGAAAGAAATCCGGGATTTACAAGGGTTTTCTGACTAAAGAGAGAACGGTAAAACAGCTCTAGAAGCCATCCTGCAACCGTTCCTGCCGAAAACACGAGCATTACATCAAAAATCGACAATGATACCTCCTCCAGTGAACCATACGTTATATACACAGGATTTAATCATAAATGTCAACCGCATCTCACCGAGAGTTTTTTGCGAAGTACCCCAACTTACTGTACTGAGAGGAAATAGCAAAGGGGTCAAAAATATTTTACCCCGAGAGAATGCCCTGAAGAGGCCTTAGAGCATCTAAAAGCCTGATATTTGTAATATTTACCCCATAAAAAAGGTGCCCTTTAAGTTTTTCCATGATAAAATCATGGTGTGAAAAAAAACTAAAAAGGAGGGACCTATGGCCATTATACTACAAAACAATCTTTTTGGGTGGAAAAATGTAGAAAAACTTCCTGATTTAAAACGGCTGGAAATAATAATTG
>JALTEL010000036.1 GCA_027073945.1 Caldifarciminota bacterium
ATCAAGAAGTATTTTACTATTATTTCCTTTTATATGCTCAGATAGGTATGTATAAATCTTATATTCCGTTATTTCGTCTCTTGCAAATTTTGCCATTAACCTCTGTAATTTTCTGTTCATATTAATATATTAAAAGAAATCCGTGGTATGTTCAACAGATAAACTCTATGCTATCTATATGAGTTAAAAATAACGTTTTCCTTATTGATTAATTTTGTTTTATTTACTGGTATAAAGCTGCTGAATTACTATACCACCCACAATAAATGCAAGCCCCATTATAGATGAGAGTAATATATGTTCACCCACTATATAATGTATAAAGATAAGCGATATGAAAGGGGAGAGGTATATTATATTTGATATGGAAGCATTGTTTTTACTGAGCTGTAATGCCTTGAGCCATACAAGAAAAGTTAATCCCATTTCAAAAAGCCCTATGTAAATGACAAAGACAATGACCTTGAAGCAGGGTATAATGGGCTTCGAAAGCAGTAGAAGTATGATTGCTGTTGCAGGCAAAGAAAATAAAAAGCTCATAAACAGCTTAATTTCAGGTTCTCTTTTGTCTTTTACATTTAGTATCCAGAAGGATGCCCATATCACCGAACTTGAGACTGCCAGTATATCTCCGGTTATATTGCTAAAATGCATGGAAGAAACATGCCCTCCTGTTGATATGATCATAACCCCTATGAAGCTTAGAACGATTGCTATATAAGATTTTATGTGCATTTTTTGACCGAGGAATATCACCGAAAGAATGGACAGAACAATAGGCCAGGTATAATTCAGGGGTTGTGCTTCCTGAGCTGGCAAAATGGAATAAGCCTTAAATAGTATCAGGTAATAAATAAAAGGATTTAATATCCCCATTAAAAATGAGCGAAATATGTCCCTTCTGGAGCAGTGCAGCAGCGGATACAGCTTTTTTTGCAGCGATATAACTATGAAAAGTGCCAGTGTTGACACAATAGAAGCAAAAAACAGAAGTTGGATATAGTCGATCTGTCGCAGCGCAAGCTTAAAAAAAGATGCAACTGTTGACCACAGAAATACCGATATAACAGCAAAAAGGTACGGATTCTTATTAAACTTAGCTCGCAACTTGGAATTTAGGCAGGAAAAAGGTCAAGCCTCTTTTTCCATTTATCAACTTTAACGATTTTTACTCTTATATCGTTTCCGAGATATAGGGTTGTATTTCCATTTAATGTGATTTCACCACCGCCTTCAGCAATTTTAACAGAGCTATTAAATGCGGAAAATGGAACAAATCCATCTATATAAAAATCAACAAGGTTGACAAACATTCCACTCTCGATAATATTGATGATAACACCATCAAATACTTCCCCCACTTTTTCTTGAAGATAATTAAGTATTTTAAAATCTCTTAAGTCCCACTCGGCTCTCTGGGCTATTTCTTCTCTCTTTGAAGAAAGCTCGGCAATGTTTGCAAGGAGTGTTCTGTATTTTTCGTCAGTTCTTGGAGTTCCTGACAAAGTGCTCTTTAAAGTTCTGTGTACGACAAGGTCAGGATACCTTCTTATAGGAGAGGTAAAATGAAGATAATGTGAAAGTGCAAGTCCGAAGTGTCCAGTATTCTCAGTGCTGTATCGTGCCTTCATGAGTGAACGCAACAATAGATAGGATACCAGTTTCCTTTTCTTTTCATCCCTTATTTTTGATATTGCGCTGTTGAGTTCTTTATGCAGGTCTGCATCGAATTGTATTTTTCCGCCTGTAAGCATTTTATAATAATCGCTAAAAATGTTTAATTTTTCCAGTTTCGGGGCATCATGCACTCTGTAAATAGTCGGGACCTTTTTTTTGCTCAGGAATCTGGCCACCGCTCTATTGGCAAGTATCATAAATTCTTCTACAATTTTCTGGGTTTTCAATCTGTGTTCCTGTTGAATGCCCGCGATATTACCGCTGTCAGTAAACAATATCTCAGGCTCAGGCAAATCAAAGTCAATGCTTCCACGCTGTTCTCTCTGTTCAGTCAATATATCTGCAACTTCGTCTGCAAGTGCAAGTGCATGTGAAACCTTTTCGTATATATGCACAGGCACTTTGATAGGTGAATTTTCTGGAATCTTTTTGCCTTTTAAAATGGCATCTGCAAGTTTATAGCTCAGTCTTGCCTTTGATTCTATTATTGAAGGGAAAAAGTCAGATGAGATGATGTTGCCACTCTTGTCAAGCTGCAGTATAACACTGACAGCGAGTCTCTTTACTCCGGGATTAAGCGAACAGAGGTTATTTGATAAGTGCTCTGGTAGCATGGGAATAACCTTATCAAAGAGATAAACACTTGTACCACGCTTTAAAGCCTCAATATCTATCAAAGAATTTTCTTTAACATAGGCAGAAACATCGGCGATATGTATTCCTACAGTGTACATATCCTTTGTTCTTCGCACTGAAATGGCGTCATCAAAATCCTTTGCATTTTCAGGATCAATGGTGAAGATGAACTCTTTTTCAAGATTTTTTCGCAAGCGATTTTCTTTTTGTCCTGTTTTTAATCTTGAAGCTATTTGTTCCATTTTTTTTGTAAAATGTTCTGGAAGCTCATATCTCTCAATAACTGTAAGTAAATCTACAACAGTTTCATTATCATAGCCTAAGATTCTCTTAACAACAGCAATATTACCCTTCATATAAAAGGATACCCTCTTGCCTTCCCACTCTTTCTTTTTACCTTTGCCCGAAGCTCTCAACTTCTGTGGTAATGTAAGGTCATCAGGCTCTATATAATACCTGCCATTTCTCTTAAAAATGGAGCCTGTGTAAACATTATGTTTCCTCTCAACTATTTTTACTACTTCTCCTTCCTGCTTTTTCCCTCTTTTCCTGTTTCTCATTCTAATAAGTACGATATCTCCGTTTCTTGCACCCTTCATGGCATATCCGGGAATGAAGATATCCCCTCCTTCTTTTAAAAGAAATCCGAATCCTGCGGGGAATTTCTGAATTTCTCCTTGTATTAGATGGTTATCCCTGTTAATGACAAATGTGGCCTTTCCCGCATACCTTATCAATTGCCTTTCTACCATTGATTCTAATATATGCCTGAGAATCTCTCTCTCAACCTTTTTGCCCAGTCTCCTGTAAATTCCGTTGATTCCAAGAGGTCTTCTGTATTCTTTTAATATTTCCAGTACTTTATTTTCCATTTATGTTACTTACCTCTGCTTTAAGTGTTTATAATTTTGCATAATTAATGCATTTCCTTTATATATTTGCTTCTTAATTATAAACCAATTCCACGGTGCGTTCAAACTGTTAGTTGGCATAAGGACATTTGTTGCATTCTGTGACTATACTTGCCGTGATTAGACGTCTGTAATTGAAGCATTCTAATTTTAGGTGGGATAAAAGAGATTTCATATATATGCCTACTGAATCAAATATTTGACGAACTGAAAAATATTGCCAGAATTATAGAAATTGGGGCCCCATTATATAGCGGTTAAATATTCTATTAGTCCTTTCATATCATCGGGCAAGTCCACTTCAAAGCTAACTCTTTGATTTTTGCCGGGATGAAAGAAAGAAAGTTGCCATGCATGAAGAGCCTGCCTGTCTATAAGGTTAAGTATTTCTCGAACTTCTCCGTTGAAAATGGATGGTACTACATGAAATATTTTCCTTGGGTCTCTGCCCGAATAAGTGGGGTCTCCCACGACAGGATGGTCAATGTATTCGAGATGCACTCTTATCTGGTGTGTTCTTCCCGTATGGAGATTGAGTTGCAGCAATGTTGCTATTTTCGCAAAGCGTTTTAATACTATAAAGTCTGTTATAGCATTTCTGGATTTAAATGGTGTAACTGCCATCCGCTTTCTGTCAATAGGATGCCTGCCTATTGGAGCCTCCACAGTACCTGAATTGTTGCTGATTATTCCCCAAACCACTGCAATGTAAGTTCTTCTGGCACTTTTTTCTTCCATCTGTCTGCCCAGGCTAATAAGCGCTTTTTCACTTTTGGCAACGACCATTAATCCTGTTGTGTCTTTGTCCAGCCTGTGGACAATGCCAGGTCTTGTTTTGTCAGATGTGCCGGCAAGATTTTTATATCTACCTAACAGCGCATTGACCAGTGTGCCTGTGACATTGCCTTTTGCAGGATGCACCACAAGACCTTTGGGCTTATTCACGATAATTACATCATCGTCCTCATAAACTATTGGCACAGGAAAGTTCTCCACCACAACGGAATAAGGCTCTTTAATCTCAAATTCTGCGTATATTCTGTCGCCTTCTTTTATTTTATAACCGGGCTTTGTTTCCTTGCCATTAACAGTAACTTTTCCTTCTTTTATCAGTCTTTCCGCTCCTGAGCGCGAAAGACCTATACCTCCTTTGATTAGATACAAGTCAAGTCTTGTATTTTGCATTTTCCTTGAAACTACTCTCTCAAATGTCTTTTTTACCATTAAGTAGGTTTATTCTTCAAAAGGTTCTGGATTATAAATCTGTCTGCCCAATATTTTTATAAATTGACTCCATGTGCCGGGTTCTGCGGATGTATCCTGGGAATTGTTCAAATAACCCCATATCTTGGCATCCATATTGTCCGCAAAGTGCAGTATTTGTGCCTCAACAGTGCGTGGAATCACAGGGGAACCCCATTCCAGTTGTCCGTGATGTGATAAAATCATATGAGATACAAGAAGTTCAAGTTCTGATGGGAATTTGCTCATTATACTCAATCTGCTGTGAATCCTGCTCTTTACCATTTCGTATCCTATTGTTATATGACCGAGCAATCTACCTTCACTGGTTTGTTCTATACGTGGTAAAATGCGGTATTCCCTTAGCTTACCTATGTCATGAAGCAGAGCACCTGCAGTAAGTGTATCAATATCAACATTCGAATAATTTTTTGAAATACTTATACAAAGCTTTGTTACAGAAAGAGTATGCTCCAGCAGGCCCCCAATGTAATTATGGTGCATAGAAATAGCAGCTGGCCATTTTTTAAATAATTCAGCGAATTCCTTATCTTCGGTGAAAAAAGATGATAGCAGGGCTTTTGCGTATCTGTTACCAGTATTTTTTACAATACTTAGAATTTCATTATACATTGCTTCTATATTCTTATTGGTGTGCGGTAAGAAACTATCCGAACGGGCCTCTTTAAGTAAAAAAATATTATCGATTTTTATACTTAAAGTATTCTGATACTCCTGAACAAAACCTGACACTTGATAGACCTTTCCCGGTTCGAGCATATTTTTATATTCGTTGATTTTGTCAAAAATCACGGCTTTTATTTCACCTGTGACATCTCGCAGTATAAGTTCCAGATAGCTTGTACCCTTTTTAGATAATTTTATATTTTTTTCAACGAGCATAAGTGTCAGATCAACCTGCCCACTATCCTTTCCAAGTTCTTTTACCTTCATTAATTCACCCCGTTATTATATCAATACGTGTTATTTTTATATCATCATTACCAAAATACCCGGATTTAATCTGGATGTTAGATGGGTCAATGGGAAGTCTTTTTTTGAGCTCTTTTTTCAATACCGCAATTCTCTTTTCGGTAATATAACTAACATCTGATATAAGTTTGATAATAACTCCGTTTGCATAATGTATTTTTATGAAATTTGCGATTTCATCCAGATGCTCTTCTGCATCAGGTTTCAACTTATAGCTCCCTTTTTGAAAAATGTAGTCAGCAGCAACTGAAGCGAAGTATTTATCCTTTGATTTGCCGCATATACCGGGGAAGACTATGTCATTCCCAATTATTTCCCTCTTTCTTCCATATTCATCAAGGTAGGTAAGAATGGCAGAGTAAGTTGCCCCTGGGAATATAAAGTTGTCTCCGTTTTTCCCGTTCCATATAACCTCTTTCGGGGGTTTTCCCTTACCATCATATTCCCTCACGACCCTACCAAAGGGGTCTATGATGGTAAATTTCCATTTTCTGGATTTTTGCGAGAGATGAGGAATTTCCAAACTAACTTTTTCCTTTATAATAGAATTTTCAACTGGAACATTGATATATTGAGAATGAAATTTTATTGATGAATAAAAATAGCTTTCCGATAGGCCCGATATTTTCAGTGAAAGTTCTTTTTCTCTTTTGGCCATAATGGATTCTACCGGCTGTAAAGCAAAGGGTAGCAACACTGTTTGCGGCTTTTTATAATCTGTAATGCTAAACCTGGCTTTTTGTTTTACAACCTCTTTCTGTTGAATGGGTGTCTGCCCAAACAAAAGCATTGGTAATAAGAATGGTATAAACATACTGTCCTCCTAAATAAGCTCAAAAATCACAGTTAAAATACCCCAATTTTCTTCACTGCTCTTAATAGGTTCGAATACCCATGACTTGAGGGCATCCATTGCCGCCTTATCAAGTTCCGGGTATCCCGAACTCTTCACTATAAAAATATCCTGCCGCACTCTGCCATCTTCCGTCACGTAAAACTTCAAAATGACCGTTCCTTCTGCCCCTTCTCTCAGCGCCATTTCGGGATATAGCGGGGTAATCCTGTGCAGTATTTTTCTGTTCTTCAGTGGACCCGAAAGAGAAATTGCAGGTTTTGTACGTTTTTTCCTACGAGTTTTCTTCAGGCTTATTTGTGGGGGCTGTGGTCTTTTTATAACATTTTCATTACTTTCCTGTTCCAGTGCCTTTAGTTCAGAACCGCTTTTCTCTGTGAGCTTAATCCTTCCTGCAGGGACACCTTCCCTGCCGATAAGTTTTTCTCCCCCGTCATTCCCGGAAAGACCTTGAGAGGAAAGATTTATGCCTGATACAGGTTTTTCTTTAAGGATTTGTTCAGTTGATTTGCCTTTGCCGCTGAAAGACAGGACAACATCAGCCCCTTCTACATCCGCGTTTTCCGGTACATTATTTAAGTTTATACTTGCAGATGATAGTTCAGGCATTTGTGATTTTCCTCCTTCTATGGATATTGAAGGTCCCGGTACAGAGGGTTGTTCGAGATTGCTCTTCTCAATTTTTATCTTTTCCGGCTCAGAGCCTGCTATGCGAAGCTTTTTCTCAGATTTGTTTATATTAAGCACATTTCCCGTATTTGTCATTTTTTTGTTTTCCATAGCTTTTTGTCTTGCAATCAACTTCAATACCTTTGGATTTACCTTTTTGTTCATATGTTCTTCAAGAAGACTAACTTCTCTGAGTTCAGCAATTTCTCTTTGTTTTTTCTTCGTGTATTTAGAAGAGTAGTACAATATACCTGCATGTATCAAAACGGATATTAAGATTCCTATAAGAAAATTTCTTGTTTCTACATTCATTTTTTCTTCTTCTTTATCACGGCAAATGCCACTCTTTTTGCGCCTGCACGTTTAACAGTATCAAGCAAGGCAATAATATCTCCTGTATTCAAATCGCTGTCCCCTCTTATTACAACTAATTTAAAAAATTGCGCACCTGTATCGGCCCGTTCCAGACTGTTGACTGTTTCTCTCAGTGTGTCAAGAGATATTGGCCTGTCATTGAGAAATAGTTTTCCATTATCCCTGACAGCAATAGATATGTTGTCTTCAAGGTCTGTTTCAACCACATGCGCCCTGGGAAGTTTTATCTTTGTCTGGGTTTTTGTCATCAAGGTTGGAGCTGCAGCTATGAGCATTATTAATACAAGTAATGAGACCCCTGCCATTGGGAAAAGTTTTTCGCCTATATCAATGGTTTTCTTCATGTTTAGCTTCTCTTGAGTATTAGCACATCACTTGCGCCCAGTTGTTTGGATAGATCTATAAAATGTATGAATTTGTCATATATAACTGTGGAGTCAGACGATATTATAACTTGTTTTTTAAAGCTTCTTTTTAAAAGTGATGGAAGAAGCAGTTTCAGGGAATCTTCGGACACAGGCTCTTTATTCAGGGTTATTGTCCCGTCTTTTTTTATATAAATTATTACCTTTACATGTGATTTCTGTGTTATAGCGGTATGTTTACTGTGGCCTGCCACTCCTGCTCTTTGAACGAATATCCCTGATTCTATGAGAAAAGGAATGGATAGTACAAACATAATAACGAGTGAGAGGCTTATGTCAACCATTGGTGCGAGATTTACACCCGCTTTTTTCTTATTCTTTTTTTTTGATGTTAGCCGAAACATTTATTATGCGTCTAACTTTTTGTTCCATACAACCTTTCTGTACGATAATATCTTTTCTGTAAAGGCATTGAGATATTCTTCCACATCATCAGCCCTCTGGGCAAAATAGTTATAAAATATGAGAGAAGGAATTGCTATGAGAAGACCGAACTGGGTCGTAAGCAAAGCTTCTGCGATACCCCCGCCGACAACTTCAGGGCCGCCCGAACCCGTAACGGCTATGTTATGAAAAGCCTTGATAAGACCAACTACCGTGCCGTACAACCCGAGAAGAGGCGCGATGGCAACAACGGTTGCAAGTGCACTCAGAAATTTATGATATTTTGCTATTTCCTCATGCACGGCGGATGAAAGCAATTCGGAGAGTTCTGTATCATTGAGATTGGAGTTATCAATAGCTGCCTTCAGCACTCTGTGAACAGGGCTTTTGCCAGTATATGCCAGTCTTTCCAATTTCCTTGCATCCCCTTTCCTCAAGGCAGGCTCTATTTCCTTTATCAGTTTGAAATAATCAAATCTGGATTTAATGAAGAATATGCTTCTTTCAAATATGAAACCTATGGCAATAATTGATGTGAGTAAAAGAAGCTGCATTGTATAGCTTTCCCTGAAAATTTCAACAAGGGATTTTCCCATTATCATCATTGCTGTTCCTCCTTTATTTTGTTTTCCGCGAATTTTTTGATATCAGCATTGGGTGCAATGCTGTAAATATACTTGTAAATATCCAGTGCCTCGGCAGAAGAACCGCTCTGCTCGTAAAGTGATGCTGCCTTTTTCAGAGCATTGACCGCATCATAAGGACTGTTGGTTTCCACATATGCAATGCCCAGATTCTTATAAGACTTTGCAAGTTGCTGTGATGTAGGGTAATTTGCAATAAGTGTTTTAAATGCAAAGATTGCCCCTGTATAGTTTTTTGTTTCCAGATAAGCAACGCCGATGTTAAAATAAGCCTGCTCTATTTTTTTCCCGCTCGGATAGAAGTCTATGTATTTTTTATAGGCAGATATTGCGTTATTATACGATTTCAAGGACATATACAATTGACCTGCGTAAAGTAGAGCCTCATCAGCCTTTTCGCTTTTTGGATAATCTATTGCAAGGGTCATAAAATAATTTGCTGCATCTTTGTAATCTTTTGCATTGTAAAACTTAACAGCTCTGTCATATACAGCCTGAGCAGCGTATTCGCTTGTTGGAAACTTCTGGACAAATTTTTGAAGTGCGGCAGTATCATTTTGACTGAGATAATAGAAGGCCTGAGACATGCCCTGTTGTGCCGCTGGTGCAAGTTCATCATCCGGATAGTGCATAAGGAAATTGTTGTATTCTTCTATTGCCTTTTCGTATCTGTGTTCATTGAAGGCGTTTTGTGCAATCAGCATTTGTGCTCTTGGAGTGCGCTTAGAGCCAGGGAATGAATTTATGAGCAACTTGCTGTATGTATCGGATTTTTCATATTCACCAGCTTTGCTGTATGTATCAGCAAGCCTGTATGAGGCTTCTTGGGCTATATCACTGTTTCCAAAACCGTTCACGACCTGTTCCCATACTTTGACTGCATCTCCGTAATCTTTCATGGCATACAGAGAAAGTCCTTTATAGTATAATGCATAAGGAGTAAGCCATACAAGATTGGGAAAGGTATTGGCAATTGCACTGAATTCCTTAAATGCGGATTTATAGTCTCCCTGATTGAAATCCACCACGCCCAATCCCATGTGAGACTGTATTATCAGTACAGTATCCGAGTAAATCTCAGCAACTTCGTCGAACATCTTTTTTGCCGCATCATATCTTTTGTTTTCAATATAGCACCATCCGAGTCCGGACTCCACCTGACCGGCAATTTGTCTGCTTCTGTATTTTTGCTTAAGGGCCAGGTAAATTTTTTCTGCTTTTTCAATACGTTCTGTTCTGTAAAGGCCTTCTGCTTCACATAAAAGAGCCCATCCCGCCCATGTATCAGTTGTATCACTCAATTCTTTTTCAAATAAATTGCTTATGGTACAGAGTTTTTCGTATTTTCTCTGTTCAATAAGCGAGGAAAAATAAAATGCAATTGCAGGAAATCTGAAGACGGATACATAGTTATTTTGTATAAGGTCAAGAAACTCACTGGTGGCCACCTTGTATTTCAGGGTAGTATAGTAAACTGCCCCTGAAAAATATGGTCCTACACCGCCCAATATGCCACCGGGCAGCATTGCCTTTAACTGTTGCGTTGCTATTGTCAGATTGGTAGTATCACCCATTTTTAGATAGCACTCTGCTATACGTAAAAATGAAAGTACAGAAAGGTCATAGAAAGTGGCATTTCCCCTTGCCTGTTGAAAGTATTTTACAGCATCGGTGTATTTGCCTTCGCGCATCTTTGCACTTCCTACAAAATAAGAAGCAAACGGGGCAAATTCAAACTGCATCTTCCCCGCAAGTGGCAGAAAATATTTTATGGACTCATCATAATTCCGCACCTTGTATTGTGCTACACCAACCATGTAGCGAACATAGTCAAAAAGAGGATGGTCGGGAAACATCTGGAGAAATTCCATACCTTTCAGAACAACACCCTGATAATCACCGTAAACAAAAAGAGCTTCAATAATTCCGTATTTAATTGCTCCTTCCAGTGGAGTGGATGAATAATCTGCCAGTAAGTTCCTGTATATTTCAATGGCTTTCCTTGCCTTCCCTGTTAAGGAAAGTGCTCTGCCCTCAAAAAGACCTGCATTGGGCACTTTACTTTTTTCAAAGAGTTTTATGCTTTCCTTGTAGTTTGTTTCTCTGTATTGTTTTAACCCGCGTAGAAAAAACATCCTGCTGGAATTTTTATAGTCCGGGAATTGTTCCAGTTTTTCTATATAAGCATCGGCTTCTTTTAAAAAGCCGCCTGTTAGATAGAAAAGCGCCATTTCATAGTAGAGTTCGGGTTCAAGATATGTCCCTCTGACTTTTTTGAGGAGTTTTTCACTATTTTTTATGAATTCCTTTTTTCTTCCAGCATCAAAAAGCAGTTCATTCCTTCTGAAAATAGCTTCATTAAAATAAGCAGTTTCAGTATACTCAGATAAATCCTTTTGCATTCTGTTAAGTGCTTCACTATATTTCTGGGATTTTATTAGTTGCTCGACAAATTTTTCGCTGTCCCTCATTGAAACTTTAGGTGCAAGGAACAAAAAGATTATCAAAAGTTTCATAGTGCCAGTACCACCTTTACCAGTTTCCCCTGTTGTTGATACTGGTTACCCAATATATCGACTATATGTAATCTGTAATAATAGGTGCCATCGGGCACGATTTTACCCGTTTGGTCCCTTCCGTCCCAAGTAATGGTGAGAGGAGGTGTGCCTTTGCCAAAGAATTTTCTGACAACCTCTCCGCTGCCTGTTTTTACAATAAATTCCCAGTCCTGAATATCCTGTGGTACATTTGCATGCAACTCTATCTTTGCCACTGACTCGCCACCGGATACAACCAGCCTTGATGGTCTTGATATGGCATATATTCTAAATCCCCCGAATTTAAAGGAGAGCGAGAACCTGTGGAGGTCTTTGAACAGGAAATTCCCAAGTCCCATTGCATAAGAATAATCCAGGCATAATGTGTAATCCCTGTAACTGCGTTCTACACCTATACCGCCTGTTATCTCTCTATTATTTATGCCGCCTCTTAATGAAAACACGTCCAGCAATCTCGCTTCTCCCCCAAAACGTGCAGAGAATCCGGAATATGGAGACATCAAAAGGTCAAGGTCAAACACAATGTTGTTAGTGGGTTTAAAAACAGTTCCCGATACAAATCCAAGAGGTGCAGTTTCTCTTTCCTGCTGTGGTGTATAGGTTATTGGCACAATATTTTTAACTACCAGACCTGTATTCACATAGCTGCTTATAGGCGCATAGATTCCTGCATCAAGTCCCACACCACCTATTATATCCAGACTTATTCTGGAATACAGCATCTTTACTTTTGCACCGATACCTATTTTATCAGTGACTTTCCTTGCGTAGACAGCACCACCAGCGTACTGCACAAAATCATAATTATGCGTAAGGTTATTCCTGCTGTCCCTCCCTTCGAATCCTTTTGTTGAAAGATTCATAAAATAAACGCTGAAATTGCCGCGTTTTTGCATGATTTTGCTGAATGCGATGTAGGCGTATTTTGATTCCATTGGCAGTGGCACATAACCCAGTGTTACGTTATCCTGAAGTAAAAAACTCAGCGAGGCAGGGTTGTAAAAACCGGACGCACCATCACCCATAATGCCGTAAAACGCACTTCCCATGCCAAAGGCCCTTGCACTCATCCCGTAATCAAAGATATAACCCACGTCACCTGCTCCACCCTGAGCATTTATAATTATAAAATACATTAGTAATTTTACCATTCCACACCAATCCTTTTTTTGAGGTCAACAACCTGTTTCGAATACCTGAATGCCCGTACAACAAGTATGTACATGCCGGAAGACACCCTTTTGCCATGTCCGTTTGTCCCGTCCCATGTTATCCTGTTCCATGAAGATGAGATGCATCCTGTATTACCCTGATTTGCAATCCTTTTATATACCAGGTTCCCAAAAGGGTCAAGTATTTCTATGTCTGTCTCCGATACATTCGCCGGTATGTAATATTCAATATTTGCCGTATGAATACCGTGCCCGAGTGGGGATGGATAGAAAAATAGGCTATCCCCGAAAAGTGTCAGTGTATCAATGTATGAAGCTGTGACATGAACAATGGTGGTATCGGAAGCGGTATCCCCGGTTGTATCCGCATAAAACGCGGAAATAGTGTCTATGTCCGCATGCGAAGGACGAAAGACTGTATATGATAAACCACTTGGATCTGTGTTAAAAGCATTCCAGGTGAAATAACCGGAGCCGCTTATAAGCCTGAATTCCACAGACTCTCCCGATACAGGTGCTCCGGAGTGCAGAAGCCTCGC
>JALTEL010000037.1 GCA_027073945.1 Caldifarciminota bacterium
TCTTAAGCTCAATGCCCGCTCTTTTTGCAAGTATTCTCAAAGCCTCCTGAAAATCCACATTTTCCATTTCCATAACGAACTTGAAAATATTACCTGATGCCCCACAACCAAAACAGTGGTATAGTCCTGTTTCAGCATTAACATAAAACGAAGGCGTTTTCTCTCTGTGAAATGGGCATAATCCCCTGTATTCCTTGCCTTTTTTTTCAAGCCTGGTATATTCTCCTATCAACTCCACAGGGTCTATTCTGTTTTTTATCTCATCTATAAGTGTGTTATTCATCGCACTCGTAAAGATTGGAGGCCGGAACCTGCATCTTTGTTTTTCCAATACTCACCAATGCACTTTTGTTTTTGATTGAAACAAGCTCTGCTATGATACCGATTGGTTTTATCCTGTATTTCTGTCCCACTATTGGATTTTGTACAGGTTTTGTATAAAGCTCAACTGTTTTTTTCTTTTCCTTGATGAGTTTCCTTACCTGCTGTGCTTTTTTTATAGCGATCTTTCTGTCTTTTTGCTTATAAAGCCCTGCCAAAAGTGCCTTTATCTCTTTTTCCGCCTTTTCATATTCACGCCTTGCCAGAATCTTTCCCATTTTTTTAATCTTTTCTTCGCGCCTATGTATGTCACGCTCTCGCTCTTTCAACTCAAACAATTTTTCTCTGACCTCTGCCTCCTCTCGTTCAATCTTGGAATACAAATCGGCAATTTCAGCGTTCCCCTGTGTTAAATACTGTTTGCTACTTTGAATAATATCAAAAGGAATCCCCTCTTTGCTTGCAATATCAAGGGCATGACTTTGCCCCATTTGACCTATCTTCAACTCAAAAAGAGGTACGCCCTTATTAACATCAAAAAGTACAGTGGCATTTACCACATCATCATTCTGCTCGGCAAAAATCTTTAAAGGCCATAAATGCGTCACAACAAAACACCTGGCCTTGGCACTGAGAATGTACTTTATTATTGCTATCGCAAGTGCAGCGCCCTCTTCCGGGTCGGTAATAGAAAAAGGCTCGTCCATCAAAACCCAATCACCGCTGGATACCACATCAAGTATATTTTTAAGACGCTTAAGCATACCGCTGAAACTGGATTTGCCAGATATTATATCCTGTTCATTTGTAAACCCAACAGTATAAACCTTATTAACAAAAGGAATTTTTACTTTGCTCGCAATCAACGGAAACCCATAGGCAATGGACAGTGCGGCAATACCTATCGTTTTGAGCGCTACAGTTTTACCTCCTGCATTTGGACCGGAAATAAGCAACGCTTTTTTATCAAACTTTAAATTCAAGGGCTTTACCCTATCCTTTCCCATAATATTGACAAGCACAGGATGATAAAGGTCCTCAAAAACTATTTCATCGCCCCCAACTTCGGCAAATATGGCATTATTCTCCGACTTATAAAGTGCAAGAGCATTTAAAAAATCTATTTTACCCGTCAATTTGTATGCATCCTCCATCATAGAAGCGGCTTCATGAATCTGCTCTGACAATTCTCTCTTTATCCTCAATTCTTCTTCTCTTTCCTCGTTCAATATTTTTGTCATCTTATTCTGCCTATCAACAAGTTCATAGGGCTCGACATAAATTGTCTTCTCGGTTTTAGAATAGCCATGTACAATACCCGACACCTGTGCATCGATCTTCACAGGGAAAACAAAACGCCCGTTTCTTATCGTATAGAATCTATCTCTCAAAACCGAGGATTTATCAAAAATATTCATCAGCTTTTCTATGGTTTCACGAATATGCTGCTCTAAAATCCTCTTCCTCTCTCTTATGCTTTTCAGTTCGGGTGATGCATCATCTTTACAAACACCCTCTTCATCAATGCTTTTCGCAATGCCATTTTTAATATGGCGGAATAATCGCGGCGATACAAGCATGGAAACAGCATATATATCTGTTATGGACTCGTATAACATCTCGTAAGATTGCAAAAATCTCATTACACTCACAAGCTCTTTGCCCGTTAGAATCGCTTCAGCCTTTGCCTTGACAATTATAGCGGATAGATCAGGAAAGTCCTCTTTTAACAGTGTGTTACCCTTTTCAATAACATGCTCAAATGCAATTACCATATCGCTTTGCTCCTTTATCTCTAAAAGAGGCAGAGGTTTCAATGCATCAAGATATCTATGACCTACAGAAGTGGATAAATAACCTGCTATGATCTCTTTTAATTCGAGAAAATCAAAGTCTTTTAAAGACTTAAAACTCATTACTTCTTGATTTTCTCGTTATCCTCCTTCTTGCAGCGATCATCTCCTTTTTTTTCTTTTCGGAAGGCTTCTCGTAATACTGTTTTTTCTTTAAATCCTGCAGCACGCCTTCCCTGCCAAGAATCTTTCTAAACCTTCTAACGAGGCTTTCAAAAGATTCTCCATCGCGCAAACGTACACCTGACAAGTAAATCACCTCCTTTTATTTGCTATTTTGTTTAATTCATATGCTCCAATTATTGCAGCCGTCTCAGATCTTAAAGTATTTTCGCCTAAATTTATAATATGTGCACCCTTGCTTAGAATTTTCTCCTTTTCAGCAGAAGAAAAGCCTCCCTCAGGTCCAATAAACAATGCCCAATTCTCAATGCTATCAGGGACATCAGACTTTATTTCACCATCTCCAAGTACAATTGTGTGGGAGTCTGCAAACATCGAGAGTGCATTGTTAAGTTTAATCACATTATTAATAAATGGTATTGAATTCCTGCCAGATTGTTTTACTGCTGATTCCACCACTGCTTGCCATCCTGTTCTTACATTTTCCCTTTTGTTTACACTCCTCTCAGTTAATATTGGCTGAAAACCTCTTACACCTATTTCAGTGCATTTTTCTATCAAAAACCTTAATCTATTTTCTCTTATCAAGGAAAAAACAATAATCCCCCCTTTTTTGTTACCTCTATAATTATCAAGCATTTTTAACACTCTTGCAAATAGTAGTTTTTTATGCGAATATACTTCGGTAATCTCTGCAACAAATTGGCCCCCTTTTTTGTCAACAAGTACGAATCTATCGCCTCGTTTTTTTCTGAGGACATTTACAAGATGATGGAATTCTCTCTCCCTTACTATTACTCTGTTACCTTCTATTGTTCCTATTATCCTTATATCTCTCAACTGCCCAAACGCTGAAGCTCTTCAAGTAGGTTTTTCATTTTCTTATCCAATTTTTCAGGTGTTTTTACCCTAACAGTTACATACAAATTCCCACTGTGTCGACCTCTTTTTACACCTTTACGGGGTATTCTCAACATTGTTCCGGACTGTAATCCGGGCTTTAGCTTTAGCTTTATAACTTCCCCGTCTATATTCTGCACTTCAACATCACCGCCCAAAGCAGCTTTTGAGAATGGAATCTTTACTTCAGTATAAAGGTCACTATCTTTCCTTTCAAACTTTGCATCCTCGGCAACCTCAATAAAAACATAGAGGTCCCCTCTTTTTCCGCCTCTTTCGCCAACATTGCCCTGAGATGGCACAATAATATACTCGCCGCTTCTTACACCGGCTGGGATTTCAATATTGATCTCAACCTGGTCCTTCACTCTTCCCGTACCCTTACAAACAGGACAGGGGTCCTTGACTATCTTTCCTCTCCCCCCACAATTCCTGCAAACAGTTTCCTGAACAAACTGCCCGAATATCGTTCTACTCACTGTCCTGACCACTCCGGTACCTTTGCAAACAGGACAGATTATCTCTTCTCCGCTTTTACTTCCCTTTCCATTACATGCTTTACATATCTCATACCTTTTTAACTTCACCTTTTTGACAGTCCCGGTGACCGCTTCTCTTAAAGTAATGGGTATTTTTATTCTCAGGTCTTCGCCCCTGTTTCCAGGGCCGCGATTTCTTCCCCAGGTAGTTCTTGAACCACCTCCGCCCGTAAAAATATCAAAAAGGTCCCCGAAAAAACTCCCAAAGTTGTTGCCAAAGATATCACGCAAGTCATCAAAATGCCTGAAATCCTGCCACGAGAAGTCTCCCTGTTTAAACATACCGCTCAGCCCATCAAAGCCATACTGGTCATATACTTTTCTCTTTTCAGGGTCAGAGAGGACTTCGTAAGCTTCGCTTATTTCCTTGAATTTCTTCTCAGCTTCTTCTTTGTTATTGGGATTCCTATCTGGATGGTACTTAATAGCTAATTTTCTGTAAGCATTCCTGATTTCCTCGGCACTGGCATTCTTGCCAATGCCGAGGACTTCATAATAATCTCTCTTCTGTGGCATTAGTTCACCACTTCATAATCAGTATCTTCTGGTCCTTCTTTGCCTTTATTGTCACTACTCTGCTGAGCCGTGCCACTTTCTGCACCGGCTCCCTGCGTTTGCGAACCTGCTTGCGATTGAGCCTGATACAATTCTCTGGAAATTTCCGTCCAGATCTTCTGCAGATTTTCAAATTTCTCTTTTATGATATCTGTATTTTCACCTTTTAGGGCTTCTTTTGTTTCATTTATGGCAGCTTCTACCTTTTTCTTCTGCTCTTCGGTTATTTTATCACCCACTTCTTTTATTGATTTTTCAACAGAATAGACAAATGCATCAGTCTGGTTTCTCAATTCAATAAGTTCACGCTTTTTCTTATCCTCTTCTCTATGTAGTTCGGCTTCTTTAACCATTTTCTCCACCTCATCTTCGGTCAATCCAGTTCTTGAATGAATTTTTATTGAAGATTCTTTGCCTGTTGCCTTATCAACAGCTTTAACATGCAGAATTCCATTGGAATCAATATCAAAACTCACTTCAATCTGTGGTACTCCTCTTGGTGCAGGAGGAATTCCCATAAGTTCAAACTGCCCCAACAGCCTGTTTTCCGAAGCTATTTCTCTCTCGCCCTGGAATACTTTAATTAACACTGAAGTCTGATTATCCTCTGCTGTTGTGTAAATTTTAGACTTTGAAGTTGGTATTGTTGTATTTCTCGGAACAACTCTGTCAAAAACACCCCCAAGGGTTTCAACACCAAAAGACAGTGGTGTAGCATCAAGCAAAACAATTTCCCTGTCCTGATACTCTCCTGCCATTATTGCAGCCTGTATGGATGCACCGATAGCAACAACATCATCCGGATTAATACCTTTGTGAGGCTCTTTTCCGAAAAATTCTTTTACCTTTTCTCTGACAAGAGGCATCCTCGTCTGACCTCCAACAAGTATGGTCTCATCTATATCTGAAGGCTTGAGCTTGGCATCCTCAAGTGCTTTCTTTGTAATATCAATGGACTTTGTTATTAGGTCTTTTATCATTGCCTCCAGTCTTGCACGTGTCAAATTGCGTTCCAGGTGCTTCGGTCCGGCAGCATCCGATGCTATAAACGGAAGGGAAATAGTTGTTTCCATCATGGTGGAGAGCTCTTTTTTAGCCTTTTCAGCAGCTTCTTTTAACCTCTGCAAAGCATTTTTATCATTGGACAGGTCAATACCTGTTTCCGTCTTAAACTCATCCAGAAGCCATTGTATGATTCTCTGGTCAAAATCATCGCCTCCTAAATGTGTATCCCCATTAATTGACTTAACTTCAAACACTCCATGATTTAATTCAAGTATTGATATGTCAAATGTTCCGCCTCCAAGGTCAAACACTGCAATTTTTATATCTTTATTGGTTTTATCAAGGCCATAAGCAAGAGCAGCAGCTGTGGGTTCGGGAAGTACTCTGAGCACTTCAAGACCGGCTATAATGCCTGCATCTTTTGTTGCTTGTCTCTGGGCATCATTGAAATATGCAGGAACTGTTATAACAGCTTTTTTCACAGGCTCCCTTAAGAAATCTTCTGCTGCACTTTTCAGATACTCAAGGATTTTAGCCGATATTTCCTCGGGAGTAAAGCGCTTTTGTAGAGAAGGTATTAATATTTCAACACGCTCGTTCTTACCACTTACAACCTTATACGGGACTCTTTTTATATCGTCCGTTGCCTCAGAATATCTCCTGCCGATAAATCTCTTAACGGAAAAAACCGTATTTTCCGCATTTAAAATAGCCTGCCTTTTTGCAATGGAACCAACAAGGACATCGTTACCCTTAAAAGACACCACCGATGGGGTAAGTCTTTCACCTTCTTTGTTTTGTATGACAACTGGTTCGTTGTCTTTAACGACAGCAACCTCGGAATTTGTTGTACCAAGGTCTATGCCTATAACTTTTTCTTTAGCCATCTTTTTCCTCCTTTTTATTTTCATCATTCTTATCAGAAACAGCTACACGTGCAGGCCTTAAAAGCCTGCCTCTTAGAATAAATCCGGACTGGAACTCTTTAACGACCATGCCGGGTGAGACATCTTTTGCTTTAACCACTTCAATGGCCTCATGAAAGTTCGGGTCAAATTTCTTACCTTCACTCTCAATCTTTTCCATTCCGAACTTTTTGAGCACATTTAAAAAATCCCTGTTCACCATCTCAACACCTTTTTTCAAGGATTCCACATCTCCACCCGCAGAGAGAGCCATTTGAAGATGGTCAAGTACAGGAATAAGCTCAAGCATAAGTTGTTGATTGGCAAAATCTTTAAATTTTTCAAGTTCCTTTGACTTTTCCTTTTTGTAATTTTCAAAATCAGCTTTTGAACGAAGAAGCAATTCTCTATATTTGTCTCTCTCTTCCTCTAACTTTTCCTTCTCTTTCAAAAGTTTATCATATCTAATCTTCCATCTATTCACTGCTACCTCCTTCAAGGTGTATATTATTACTATTTTATACTTGAACTGTCAACCCCAAAACATAAATTCCGGTTAATACAATTATACAAAAATCGGTGCAATTCTTTACAGCACACCACAGTCTGCACTTTTACCCACTGTTTTTAGTATATTGATTTTATATTTTAACAAATTTGCGTGAGCTCTATTGCTTTAATTGATAGAAAACCCTTACTTACAATTATTTACTCATTAACATAATATGGAATGCAGGGACCCAAAACCGTTGTGTTATACTTCCCGCACAATTTTTCTGGTAAAACTTTCGTATAGTCTATTATCAGGTGGATTTAAAGGGCAAAAGACTAATTTTTGATCTTCAAAACTTTCAAAATTTCGTTGTGCTCACCTTCAAGTTTAACAAAATACAGGCCATGCAGATGCTCAAAATAGAACTTACTGGTTGTTCTTCTCAAAACTCCGTCAAACAGCGTACTGACGAACCTGCCCGAAACATCATAGACTTTGAGCCTGATTTTAACCGGCCTCGTAATATTGACAATGATTCCATCCAATTGAGTTGTCATACGCACACCACTGTATTTGTTCAGTTCATTTATACCGCTCTCCTCAAGTCGAACATTCATCTCCTCGTCAAGAGAATCGGGGGAGCTATCCCATAAAACCAGTTTTAATAAATAATCTCCGGTCTGCAAGCCATGTGTATCCCACATCCCCAAGGTGTCCCGCCAGAACTGCGAAGTGACATTAATGGCGATGGGATTCCAAACGGAGGTATCTCCAACAGAAGCCCAGTATAAATTGTAATTGCTAAAATGTATACTTGCATAAGGTCCGTTTATAATCATAGCCGAGCCTATAACAGGCACGGACTCTTCAACACCTGCGGATGTGGGTGCGTCAATCCCCATTAAGTACACAAGACCCGAGTCGTAAGCCCGTGGCAATTGTGGAAATTGGCTCTGTATCAAGTATAATCTTGAATTGTCTCTTGCCCAAATATCCCCGTAAGGAACAGCAACAAGGACAAGGAATGCCAGGCCATTTTCCGTTGTATATATTTCTGAGCATAAATCTGAATAAAAGGCTACGTTTAAAGAGTTTTCACTTGCCTGAAAATGCCCGCCTGACCCGTCAAGAAAATAGTTTTCACCCCAGGCTATTGCACTGCCCATAGAAAGAACTTCTCCTACTATACAGCTTTTGAAAGACAGGAAAAATGTATCTCCAGGATACAGGCTCCACGTATTTACATGTGTATTAAGCAATCTGAAATATCTATCGGTCATGGAAAGTGTGAAGTCCGTATAATCCGAACCGTCCACAAGTCCCGATACATACTGAGAATCGCTGCTGTACCCCAATATTCCAATTGACCTGATAGTAGAATTCCGCACAGTAACAACGCTTCCCGTATCAACCAGCATGCCCCACATAGCATAATCTATAGTATCAAACGTAATGCTATAATCTATCCCAGTAATGCCGTTAGAGCCGTTTTGAACCACAAAATTCTGCAAGCTGTCCCATGCAGGAAACTGTATATCTGCTGAATCGCCCTTTGTAAAGCTGAACCAAGACAACATGGTGTCCACGTCAGTGAAATGTGCCTGGCAGGAATCGGCAAAAATCCATTCACCTGCATGATGCACATGATACAAATCCGCACTTGCGCCCCAATACAAGCCTGCGGTTAGCCATCCACTTGTAATAGATACTGTGTCAAAAACAATATTTGCTTTCATAGCCGCACCTGATGTAAAGGAATATCCCCCAAAACTCAATTCTGCATTGTGCATCTCCCAGGTAGACGAATCATAAGCCACAAGCCCCCATTCATAGGTAAAAGACTGCGGAAAAACGAGCATTCCTCCGTCAACAAACAGTTTTCCATGTCCCTGCATCTGAACATTTCCATGTATAATGGCCGTTGCTCCGCTATCCACTAAGAGAACTCCGTCATTAATTATCATAACGCCCCCGAAATTTTCCCAACTTGTTCTGACATGTAGAGTCTCTGCAGGAACATCCCCTATAACATAAACATCTTTAGTTGGTGTATGCCTTTTGAATGGAGAACTCAGGGCATAGAGCCCACACGTTTTCAATTGATGCTTAACAGTATGAAGCTCTACCGCTGGCCTCTTCGCCCAGTTCACTCTGCTCAGGGCCATATGCACTCTCGGTGAAATACCAAACAATATAGATAATATTAATGTAATCATATTTCAATTATAAAGTAACAGATTAAGTCATGCAAGATACCGATTGCGCCAAAAGTAAAGTGGCTATTCCTTAAAACACTGCCTTGGCGTTCGACTCTGGATTTCCGAATTTTATCGTGCATTTTCTCATATTTAAAAACTGGGGTATCATTTGACAAGACCCTGCATATGCTTGAAAATATGGTTATGCAAACGGATTATACCTATAAAGACGAACTGACAAACTTATACAACAGGAGATATCTGTATCTATTATTGGACAGAGAATTTAAACGAGCCAGAAGGTACGGGGAACAGTTCAGCATAATTCTGTTGGACATTGATGATTTTAAAGAGATAAATGATACTTACGGTCATTTAACAGGAGACGGTGCACTCGTGTCATTTGCGCATGCAATTGAAAGCAGTATAAGAGAATCCGATGTGCCGGTAAGATATGGAGGAGATGAATTTCTTGTATTACTACCAAACACAGATGAAGAAGCTGCATCAATAGTTGCCAAAAGAATAATTGAGATAACCAAACAGTTGAAGGCAGGAAATAAAAAAATGTCTTGCAGTGCGGGGTTGGCAACATTCCCGAAAAATGCAAACAACTGGGAGGCATTATTCTCCCACGCCGATAGAGGGGTATATGCTGCTAAAAGGGCTGCAAAAGGCACTATAGGGGTGGTCAGTTCACATGAACCTGTTATTAAACTGCCCACGGCTCACATTATCGGGCGTAGAGAGGAGATAAAATGGGTTAAGGAAAGACTTACGGATGGCACCAAAATGCATTTTGTTTACGGTGAGACAGGTATAGGAAAGACAAGATTGATAACGGAAACTGTCAAAGCGGATAGTTTCATGTTCGCAAGAGGTACCCCATTTGGAGCACTGCATGGTATACCTTATTTTGCGGTGAAAGAGCTATTAAAAAACTTCTACGCATCATATAAAAAAGAGACAGAAACTGCATATGAAAAGCTCAACAGTGGACAGCGCATTGAAATAAGGAAATTACTCCCAGCTTTGTCCACAGAAACACAAAGCCCCGGGGATGCGGACAAATACAGATTGTACGGAGCTGTTGCCTCGTTTTTAAGTGAACTCGGGAAGAAACGGAGAGCAATAATATTGCTGGATGATTTACAGTGGATAGACGAGGCAGGTGGAGAGATGCTTTTTTATCTGATTAAAATATTAGAAGGAAATGTCACAATATTCGGTGCATACAGAAATGAGGAGATAAAGGGCACAAAAACAGAGGAAATAGTGAGGCTTCTTGGAAGAGAGGGGCTTTATGATATAATGGAGCTGCTGCCAATCAGTTCGGGCTCCGTAATACAAATGACCGAGACAATTCTTCAAGGGAAAATAGACGGCAAATTTGCTAATTATATCAAATCTGAAAGTGGAGGCAACCCGTTTTTCATTGAAGAAATAATAAAAAATTTGAAAAAGAATCATGCTATAATATACGGCAAAGACCAAGAATGGCATATAACGGGTATAAAATCAGAGCATTTAATTCCAAGGGGCATAGAGGATGTTTTAAATAGGAAACTCAGCGCATTGAACAGCAGAGAGAAACTCGTTCTTGAGTATGCAGGTGTGATAGGCAAAATATTTGAAGTACAGACAATTAAATTTGTCAGCGGTATGAAAGAGGGAGAGATATACGACATACTTGACAATCTTGTAAAAACAGGCATACTCAGAGAAATTGATGCAGGCACCTATGAATTCAGTGAAGGTGTTATAATAGGGATAGTACTCGGTAATATCATAAAAGGACGATTAAAAATGATGCATCAAAAAGCCGCAGAAGTGCTCGAGGAAACATATAAAGAGCATATAGACGAGCATGCTGAAGAAATAGCATACCATTATCATGAAGGATTTAAAGGTGATAAACTCAGTAAATATGCAGAGTGGGCAGGCGATAAATCCATGCAGGTTTACGCATATGATAGTGCTATAAAATACTATTTATGGGCAATTGAAGTGGAGAAGGATTCAAAAATAAAGGCCGTTCTGTACAAAAAGCTGGGAGATGCCTACGGGGCCGAAGGCGATTTTGAAAATGCACTCAAGGCTTATAATACAGGTTTAAAAATAAATCCCGCAGATACATGGGATTTTTACAAAAAAATCGGAGATGTCCATTATCAGAAGGGCATACACCAAAAGGCTCTGCAATTTTATAAAAAATCAAAACAAAGCGCACGTAAGAGAGAGCAAAAACTTATCTGTAATATTGACATTGCAGAAGAACTGAGAGAAATGGATAAAATTAACGAGGCGGAGGGTATCCTCATCAAAACCATCAGTGAAATTAAAGACAAAGATCAAATGGCCAGAGCTTACAATGTAATGGGTAATATCTATTCAAACAAAAATGAATACGAAAATGCAAAAAAACACTATTTAAAGTCCATAAAATTATGCGACGAGATACATAATATGAAAGGACTTGCAACTGCATATAACAATATAGGTTTATTGCTGGAGGATGCAGGCAGATACAAAAGAGCCCTATTCTATCTAAAAAAATCTCTGGATATAGTGCGGGAAATGGATTATAAATTCCTTTACGCCATAGTAACACTGAATATGGGGGCCTTTTATTCCAGAATTGGTGACTATGAAAATGCCATGCAACTCTATCAAAAGTCTGCAGATATCGGAAAATCAATAGGAAGTAACAAAACTCCAATTTTAGTTTATGACAGCATCGGTGATATTAAATACAAATTAAATAATGTAGAAGAAGCCATTTCTTACAGGGAAAGGGCATTTAAAATTGCAAATAGTATTCAGGACTATCCATCGGCATTTCGGATAGCTCTGCGTCTGACAGATATGCACGGAGAAATCGGAGACTTCAATAAAGCCTATTCATATTTAAAGGAGGCAGAGACTTACCTGCAGCATATTGATAGCATCAGCAACAAAGTGTATTATTTTACCACACTTTCGGGGCTCCTTGAAATGCAAAGAAAATATGTCGAAGCCACCGAGGTCCTGAGAAAAACACTGAAATTATCCAGAAAGTCCTCAAAAACACCGGCTTTGCAGGAATATCCATACACCGCAGTTGATATGTATTTAAGACTGTCAAGACTGCAAGCATTGCTCAAAAACAAAAGAAGTAGCAGAGTATATCTTGGAAAGGTTTTGAACAGCAATTTGTGTAATAGCTCCAGAGCTTATAATAGAGCACCTCGCGATTTTGAAATAGGCAGAATATACTTTTATCAGAACAATTTAGTCAGTGCTCTTAAATACCTCAAACAATCCGAAAGGATATTTAAAAAATTGCATGACTTGCACTCGCTACTGCAAATCAAGGAAATACTCAGACAGATAAAGAAGGTATCAAAATAACCCCCTGAAATAGCTCATGCTTTTATTATTATAAGTTTATAGCATTTAATATAAAATGCTGTCCACAATACACAAGTATCTAAAATTTATAATTAAATTGAACATATACGTTGTCTTTGAGCTTGTCCATCGTCGCCGTGTGTTTGCCTCCTATTATTCGGATGCCTGCGGTTATATGCGCATTATCGTATAGATTCAGTTTTATATACGGATTAAAAACATAGGCAAAAGAGGATTTTATACTGGACAAACTATCAATTTCCAGTATGCCTGAGACAGGGGATATCTCCAGCGTTTCATCAAATAAAGTCTTCTGCGTCCTTAATATTAAATAACTGTTGAGACTATCACCCTGTTCAAAGAACAAACCCCTTACAAACTGAAGGTTCACATAGTAATTATTTGCAAATATGTAATCCCCACCAACGGTAAACTTGAGATACGGGGATTTTGAAATCATCAATTCCTTCACCAGCACAGGAGATCTGAAATCGTTGATTCTACAGAAATAATCTCTATCTGGAATAAACAACCCTGCTTCACCCCATATTCCAATATCCTTAATACTACCGGCAAAATCAAATCCAGCCACATGCATTCTTGGAAAAGCTAAATATGCCTCTATATTAACAGGAATAGGTCTTAAACTGTCCAAAATCGGTGTAATGGCCACTGAATCTGGATAAGGTACATAGTTCCTTCCGTACAAATAACTCGCGGAAAGGTCAAAGCCTTTTATGTTTCCACTTATTTTAGCAGCTATAAGACC